>JBIIHY010000151.1:0-7328 GCA_044235305.1 Bdellovibrionota bacterium | reverse complement strand
TGTAGATCCTCTAACGCAACCGGTACGCCACTATGCGCGGCGAGGGCGAGGTCCCCTTCAGAGAGATGCGCGGATGCAATCTTGTACAAACTTCCTAGTTCAGTGTTGAAAATAAAGTCCTGCTCATCTCCCGATACACCAACATCGGTACAGTTACCGCCAGACGATGCAACCACCCCCGCATGAGCCCCAGGGAGGGCCGTCAGGGTAAAGACGGTATCGTTTCCCATCAGGAACACCTGCGGGGTAAAACCCGCATACTGAAAGCTCTCAAGGAAAAGGGTCCCCAGATCATAGCCGTCGTGCAACCCAGATACGAACCACTCACTCTTGCGGTACGTTCCGGCAGCGATTCCGTTTACAAGTCCAGTGACACCGGCTACTCCTTGCTTTAAGACCGGAGCAGACTCAATTTGATTGGACCATACAACGCTTACACTACGCACTTCTGTCGGGTTATATCCACTCTGCGTAATAGCAGCACCACACTGCGCAGCGACTCGCGTACAGAAGCTCTCGATCGGAAGTTTGGCTGAGGGGCTGCCAAGAAGGTCTGCGTTTTCAATATCGAAGAGAACTCGCCAACTCTCACCCGCTGGGGCGAAGTGAGCGAGCGCCGCTTTGGTGTGCGTCCCCCCGACATCAAGAGCGATACTTATAGAGCCGTTTGGGGGCACAGCATCAGTGCTTACGCGGCGCATCAGTGAAGGTTCGCGCAAGCAATGCGCCAAGGAGCGTCCCGTAGCTGCATCGCGCACATACTCCTCACCCTGCCGGATGAATTCTTCGAGGTCATTCTGCAGTCGATCAAGGCCACAAATAAGTTTCATATTGTCAAACCACGGCTTAAGATGGGATGTACCTTACTCAGCAGCTCACTACTGTAGTACAAAAAGCAGAGATGGCGGTAGCATGCAACATCAAACAACTACATTCGAAAGACGGAGTGCCCGCTCGCACTCTATAACCTCCAGTGAATCCTTTGCTGAGATATTCACCGACTGGAAGCCGGGACGAGAATCGTTCCTTTTCTTCGCCCCGCACGACGACGACTCGGCCATTAGCGTTGGTCTCCTGATCCGCGAAGCCCGTCGCAACTCGATACCGGTTCGGATAGTTGTTGTTACTGATGGACGAAACGGTTACGTTGCTCTCAAAGATAGAGAGAGCATCGTGGCACGGCGGCGTGCTGAGACGCTGCAGTCGTACGCCATACTCGGTGTACCGGAATCAGATATCACTTTCCTGAACTTTCCCGACGGCGATCTTCAGAATTATTTTGGCAGACGTCGAGCTGTGCCCGGCGACCCTGCGGATGAACACGGATTTACGGGGCTTGAGAACCACTTCGTTCGTGAACTGCGAAGAAAAACGCTTATTAACGGTGTTGAAATTACCGCAACCCGGATCTTTGTTCCAAGTCTGGCAGACTACCACCAAGACCACGTTGCGGTTGCGCGCGAAGTTCCCATATGTATTTTCCACGCACTCGGAGGGATCTGGCCCGAATGTGGAGAGAAGCTGACTGTCGCCCCGATGCTCTACTGGCACTGTGTGTACTGTAGGTTTCCCGACAACCACGAGCCAAACATTCGAATCAAAGGCAGCCCTGAAGCATTCGAGGCCAAGCTTAAATCAATTGAAGCGTACAATTCACAGGGCCAGATAGCAGGGATGGTCGAAGGGCTTAGGAAAGCCCCGGCAGTTGAGTACCTCCTTGAAGAGACCTTTACCCTCTTCCAACCAGGGAGTTACGATCACTGCTTTGACAAATAGCATCGTTTGCTTACTAAGCACCTGCTCGATGTGTACCTGCAATCGTTCGAAGTCCAATGAGAACGAACCCTGCACAAGCGAGCGCAATCGCAATCCACTGCGCCTCACTAAACGAGAAGGCATAGCGCGGGTTAACTCGTAAGAACTCAACCACGAAACGCTCAATCGATATTAACACCAGATACAACCCAAACCTCTGATACCCGTTAGCAAGCACCGTACGACTCGCCTCAACACGGCTTAACACCCACAGAACAATGAGCGACAGGGTTGATTCGAAGAGCGGCGTTGGATAGACGAGCTCACCCGGTGGCGTTGGAACAACACCAGTGGAATACGACATCCCCCAAAACCCTTCGGTTGCCATGCCGTAATCTCCGTCACCAGACAACTGACATCCAAGCCGCCCAACTGCGTAACCAAGCGCAAGGCACGGACCGAGAGCATCACACAGTTTGGAGATATCAGTTCCATCTCGCCGTGCAAGTATATACACGCAGACGGTAGCGACGATAAATCCGCCGTAGAAAGTAAAACCAGCGCTCGCCGTCAGAGCAGATAAAAGATCGTTTTGATAGAACCCCCAGTTCTCACCGATATGCCATAGTCGCGCCCCTAATAAACCAGAGATACCGCCAGCAGTGACGTACCGCTCAGCGAGGGCAGGATTGATACCGTACACAGAGAAGCTCCGCGCAAGCCGAAGCGCCCCGGCAAACAGGGCCAGCGCTATCATCAGACCGAAGCTTCTAATCGGAATCGGACCTAGTTCAAGGATATTTGGTATCATTTGGTTTGCGTTAAAAGTGCTGAGAGGCTGCGCAACACTTTCGCACTTCCCCACTCACGGGGACCTACGATGCGCACCACCGGTGTTCCATCTTCAGGATCAGGTAGTAGCACTATCTGGTGCTTTTCATCGAGGATAAAAGTTTCAGGAAGCCCTTTAATCTCGTAGGGCCTCTTAGAGCTACCTGCCTCATCATGGATAATTGGAAAGGTAACGCCGAATCTTCCTACTATCTCAGCTATATTTTCGCGCGTATCATCTACGGCAATCCCCACAACAGTCCCCCCCTGCTCCTTAAGCAGTCGATGCAACTGCTCAAGCCCCGGAAGCTCTGCAATACACGGTGGGCACCACGATGCCAGGAAGTTTACAACTATAACCTTGCCCTTAATCTGATCCAGTGCCAGGGGCTCACCGGATAACGATGTGCCTTTTATATTTGGCGCCTGAGACCCCGGAGTTATCGCGCGCCGCCCGCCGCCGTCGCATCCCACGCTAAAGACAACGAACAACACCAAGAGGATGTATCTCTTCAACATACAGCTACTGTGCCGCAAAATGAACCGCCCCACAATTCACGTAGCGTGAATGAGGGGCGATGGGCCTGCCGGGAAAGATCAAAACCTTACCGGGCAAACTAGGGTGTTCTTTATTTGAAATCTTCTTACGAAGCTGCCGGAGCAGAAGAAGGCAACTTGCCGTACTTCTTCTTAAACCGGTCAACGCGCCCCTCGGTGTCGAGCAGCTTTTGCTTTCCGGTGTAGAACGGATGACACTGAGAGCACACACCAACGCGGATCTCAGGGATGGTAGCGCCTGTTGTAAATGAGGTGCCACAGCCGTTGCAGTAAACTTGAGCTTGATAATAAGTTGGGTGGATGTTCTCTTTCATAGGGCCGAGAAACTACTGTAAGGGTGCTTTGGTGTCAACCTCTGGTGGACCATTCTGTTAGGGCGGCGACAAGGTCGGTTGGTGGATTAACCCCCCGCCGGGCCGCAAAGTCCATAAAAATCAATTCAATTCGAGCCTCTATGGCTGCTTTTCCCCTCGGATTAAGCACCCGCTGATTAAAGAACACAGACCGCCCCACTAGCTCGACGCTATCGCATGTAACCGTTAAAAGACCCCCTTTCAGCTCGCGTTTATAGGTAGCTTGAACGCTCCCTACAACGGCACCCAAACCGCGCTTTAAGTAGTCTTTGTAGGGCAGTCCAAGCTTATCAAGCAGCGCCTCACGGGCGCGTTCAAAGAGGTAAAAGCACCTACTGTGGTGCACGTGATCATAAACTGGCTCTACCCACTCGGCGGGGGTCTCGATTTCAACAGAGAACATAAGCTGCATTTATATCGCGCAGAGGCGGTTGAAGCTAGTGAAGAGAGCACATCCCTTTATATCCTCTTCCTTAAACGGGGCTACTTTTGTGCGGACTGCAAACTTCAGGCCGCCTGAAAGGTCTTATCAACTTTCGTGCAATGTGCGGGCTAAAGCCCGCGGTCCAATCGGGCCGGAACACCCCCATCAATCGAGGGTTCCGAGAACCTCGGAAAGATGCTCTAGTTGAGAGTGCGCATCCCCACACCGTGAACGGACAATAGGTACTTAGATGAAACAGACATTTGCAGCCCGTGTTCGCCGAGCACTTGAGATCTTAAAGAAAAATAACGAGCCTGCCGCCCTTGTGGTTTCGAGCAATCCACAGCAAATCCGCTCACGCGACACCCACTATCCGTTTCGCCAGAATAGCGACTTTTTCTATTTCACCGGCTCGCTGTGCCAAGATGTCTCGCTGGTTCTTAACCCACATTCAAAGACCCCTATTCTCTTCATTACGCCACCTAAAGATGACCTCAAGGTCGTTTGGGAAGGGGCACAACCCTCGCTCAAACCTGTAGTGAAAGAGCTACGGGCCACCGTTGTTGCAACAAAAGATCCGGTAAAAGCGCTATTACAAGCCGTTCGCGGCGTAAAAACAGCTTACCTCCAATCAGGTATAGGGAACGCAAGCTCTGAGCTCAAACGCGAGCTGAGCCTGCGGAGCCGCACCGAGCTGCGCACCCTCCCGACAACGGTAGTCGATAGCGACCAACTAACAGCGACTCTTCGCCTCTACAAAGAGCCTGTTGAAGTCGAGCAGATCCGTACTGCCGCAGATATTACATCTGATGCTCTCTTGAATGCCCTGCCGCTAGTGCGAAGTGGTGTTTCCGAGCGCGAGATCGCTGCCTTCCTTGACTACTTCTACGCTGTTAATGAATCAACGGCAGCATTTAATGCCATCGTTGCAACGGGACGATCGGCAGCAACCCTGCACTACCATGCGCTCAACAAGACCCTCAAACAAGGAGAGTTACTCCTGATAGATACCGGCGCTGAATACAATATGTATGCCGCCGATATATCGCGAACGATACCGGTAAACGGCGTCTGCGCACCGGAGTTACGCGATCTATACGAGGTTGTTCTACGTGCTCAGCTCAAAGCTATCCAAGCAGTAAGGCCCGGTGTCACGGTTCAGAAGGTGTACGACGTAGCAGCAAACGAACTGATTTACGGTCTCCGCTACTTCGGAATACTCAAGGGCTCGCAAGCGCAGATAAAGAAGAAGGGAACATTTAAGAAATACTTCCCTCACGGCATAGGCCACTCGCTCGGCATCGATGTGCACGATGTTTCAACGGGACCAAACGACCGCGTCGCTGTACTCGAGAAGGGTATGGTTGTAACGATAGAGCCTGGGCTCTATTTTAGTCAGCCAACTGGCCCCCTGCCCGCATGCGGCGTTCGTATTGAGGATGACATCTTGGTGACGGCGCGTGGCCATGAGGTGCTAACGAGCAACTCGCTAACGAAGGATTTTGATACCTTGTGTGAGTTGGTTGGGGCGGCGACAAACTCGTAGGCCGCTACGCGGCTTCAGCGAGTGCCTGCTGTTGCTGTGCCTTAGCTGCTCTCACCTGCTCGACTTCACTCACAAGCAGCCATTCAGGTCCAAAGCGACCTACCACCTGGCAGTAGGTACGAAGGATGCGCACACCGTCCACGACGACCTCTTCTTGTTTTGTGGCTAAATCATTTCCAAGCAGAGCCTCCTCCTGCCTCTTGAGGTCGTCAGGGCGCGCTTGCTCGGGAGGCGTCTCAGCAACTACCTCTAGAGGCGCCTCATGACGCATAGCCTCTGCCACGCCTGCACCGAGCGCTAGATTAAAGCCAGGTCTCTTCTTAAAGGCCTTCTCAACTCCTGCTCTCACATGCGCGCCTAACACCGATACGTAGGTCGACTCGAAGGCTAGCTCAGCACTTTGGAGCATCTTTGCTTCAAAGTGCTGTATACCGTGCCGTTGAACGAAATCTGAGACCGAACCTGAAATACCCTTCATAAAGGTCTGCTTCATCGGCTCTTCAAGCACAGACTTTAGACTACTCCTAAGACCACTTGTAATGCCCGTCGTGAGAGCGTCCTGCATCAGCGCCTCATACCCTCCTTGCTGAACAGCCCGACAGAGGTGCTTAGCAAGCGCCTTCGTCCCTTGCTCTCCCAGTTCAGGTGCAAGCTGTGCTATCGCTCTCTGCAGCGCAGAGTTACCGAATCCTAAAGAGCTCAAGACCCTTCCACCACCGAAGCCGAACTGGCCAAGCACTCCCGCTTTGGCGGCTTTATCTACTATTTCTTTGCGCAGCACAGCAGAAACCTTGTCAGTCACACCAAGCGACGTCATGACACCATTTATTTCGGGAGTCAGTGCCTTCGCCGATAGCTCCGAAAGCCTATCACTGGCAACCTGTCCCACTTTCTCTGAGGTAGCACCAAACATCTTCTTGGCTGTTTCAACTGCAGGGCCCGCATAGCTCTCAAGTTGCTCAGACACGATTCGTGAAGCACGATTCATCGCATCCACGCCAAGCTTTGTTACCTTATCTGCGCCCTGTTCAGCGATGATATCAGCCCCAACTTTGTGACCCACACCATTGCCGACCTTGAGTAGCCCATCTTTCACAACTTCTTTACTCACCGGAGCGATCTTCCCCATCGCTTTCTGAATGAGCTGATTGCCGTACTTACTCACGACTACTGTCAGTGCAACTGCCAACAAAGCACCACCTATCGCCATCGGATCACCCGAAGCAAGCGCTGAGGTTATCGTCCCCAGGTTTTGCAACACGGCACCGGCGACCACCATACCGAGCCCTGCACCACTTACAAACGCAAGAGCAGTTCCCGCGAATTGACACGCTCCTATAGCGAACTTCTTCCAGTCTCCATCGCGGAGGCCTTCATACATCCCGGTTAGTCCGGTTGCGTTACACAGGAACCCAACAACCACGCCGGTAGCAAGACCAAGCCCCTTTCCGACCGACCGTAGCGTGGCAACGGGCTCGTCGTACGCTTTGCGGAGATAGGATGAAACCATCCCCCACAGCCCCTGCTGCGGCGCAGCGGACGCTGCATGATTATTTGTAGCTACAGGCTCGACCACAGACGGCGCAACACGGAGTCTATTGCTGCGAGAGAGTCGCTCAAGTGTGATGGACCTCTTTCGATCTTCATCTGAGAATATCTCGTGTGCGGAGCTACCTGCTACCGCTGGCCGACCCGTTGCAACACCATTTCGTAGCATCCCAGCACGGCACGCGTCCTTTCCATCGGGACAAAATGTATCTACTTCGGCAAGAGGCCGACCTTGTAGTCCGCCGACACCTAACGTGAACTTCTCTTTCAATCGATCAGGGCTGTTTGTAGTGGTTCCAAGTGCCGGATCATT
>JBIIHY010000150.1:0-7329 GCA_044235305.1 Bdellovibrionota bacterium | reverse complement strand
ACCTACATCCCCGCTGACGAACACCAGAGCGGAGACCTCCTGCTCTCTAGCGTTGTTTATAGCGATGTTGAGCGCGCGCGAGTTCATGTTTTCGGGTACGTTCACGTTCACGTTCATGTGCACGTGCATGTTCACGTCCGGAAACGCCAGTTCTACCCACTCGATTCCACGAACAGCCAGAGTTTTTAACTACGCAGCGATATTCCTTGCTGCATGAATAGCTTTAACGGTTGCGCGCCACGAGTCGCTCCGGGGAAGTACCTTGAAACTCAAGCTTTCCTTGCTTACACTGACTGCGTTTGCTGGCCATGCGGTGCTATCGCCGCTGTAAAGGATGCAGTGTGAAGTTAAAAAATGATCTCTTCTTAGTTATCTTCCTTTCGGCGCTCCTAACGCTTCCCTGGGTTGGTCGTGCCTTCTACAGCAGGGGAGAGCCGCGAGAAGCGCTTGTTGCGCAATCTATGGTGCTAACCGGTAACTGGATATCGCCGCCAGCGTACGATGGAGCTGTGCCCTCAAAGCCTCCGTTCTCTCATTGGTTGACAGCGCTTGTGTCTCTCCCGCAGGGTGAGGTGACAGAAAGTACCGCGCGCTTGCCCACGGCAGTGGCCGTAATCTTGTTTAGTATAGGGTTTTATCTCTTTGTTTGTCGCCGACTATCGGAGGATAAAGCGCTTTTCTCTGTGATGATACTACTGAGCTTCTCACAGTGGTTTATGACCGCTTCAAGTTGTAGGGTGGATACTATTCTGTCGGTCAGTTTGGCTGGAGGTCTGCTGGCGCTCTTCTCGTGGCGTGAGCATAAAAGTATCTGGACATTGCTGTTAGGTATTATCTTGCTGACCTGTGCAACGCTCACCAAGGGGCCAGTAGGTTTTGTCTTGCCGCTTGCTATCGTAGGTTTCTACCTCTGGAGTGAGGAGCGGTTCGTATTGCGAGCTGTGCCTCGTCTGGGAGCACTTGTTGTTGCCGTCGCCCTTCCGGTGATTGCCTTATCTTCTCTGTGGTACGTTGCTGCCTACCTTGAGCGAGGAGATGAGTTTCTGAATAAGGTGCTGTACGAGAACCTCGATCGTGCAACGAGCTCAATGCATGACTCACCGCATGAGCACTCCATTCCGTGGCTCTTAGGAATGTTCATCGTTGGCTTGCTCCCGTGGTCGCCGTTGTGGCTCTATGATGCTATTCGTAACCGACGGTGGAAGTTCACAGGCATCGCCCCTTCGCAATTGGAGCGTTTCGCTCTCATTGCTGTTGTGTTTATCACTGTGGTGTTCTGTATCCCTGCTGGTAAGCGGGCGGTGTACCTCCTTCCGGCGTATCCGTTTGTTGCCATCCTTGCTGCTAGTTCGGTAGCGAGGTGGGGTGTGCAGTACGGTAGGGTCATTGATGGCTTCACTGCGGCGTTGAAGCGCGTTGCGCTTGTCCTCGGGGCGGCGCTTTGTGTTGCCTTCGCGGTTCGTGATTATGCACCATCGCTCGTGCTTCCTTATATCACGGAGTTCTTGAGAGCCTTCTCGGATGGGCTATCAGCTTTTAAGGTGCTGTCACTTGCAGCGGTGGCCTTAGGGGTATGGTATCTCTTACAGCAGCGCGCGACTCTCTCAGCGCACTGTCGCGCCGCTCTGTGGATGGTAAACGTGGTGGTGATAGTGTCCTTTTGCGTAGTTGACCCGGTTATGCTCTCGCTCTCTCCGAAGCGGTGGTTGCAAGACTCACACTTTGTAGCCGAGCGGGGAAAGGCGTCGTCTGACACTCCGTTTTTCTCTTTTGGGTCTGAAGCGTACTCGGCGAGCTTCTACCTCAAGAAGCCGTTTAAACGCGCCCTTGGACCTCTACCTGCTGGCTCTGTTGTTTTTGTTGAGCAGCAGAATCTTGATCGGATGCGTTCTGAGGTTGCTCCACGTTTTGCAGAGCTGGGGCGGTTCCACTCGCCGTTTGAAAAAGAGAAGAAGACGGTAGTGGTAGTGCTGGTTGAGTAGAGTTGGGGGACCGGTCAGTAAGTAAAGAGGCAAAAAAAACGGCACCCTTTCGAGTGCCGCGCTTTTCCCGATAACGAGAATCGCACCTGCTACCAGCTCGACTTCGTAACGCCAGGCAAGAGGCCCTTGTGAGCCATCTCACGGAAGGTTATGCGGGAGATCATAAACTTGCTGTACACACCACGGGGACGTCCTGTGAGCTGGCAACGGTTGCGAACGCGTTCCTTTGCACCGTTGCGCGGCAGAGACTGAAGCTTCATGCGAGCCTGATAGCGCTCCTCATCTGATAGCTTCTGGTCGATCGCCTTCTTGCGCAGTTCAATGCGGAGAGCGAGTTGCTTTGCTGCCATCTTCTGACGCTTCTGGTTTCTGAGGGTTACGCTTTTCTTTGCCATACTAACTAACTAATTAATTAACTAACTAACGCTGATATTAAACTTCTGCAATTTTAAGAAATTACAATTTCTTAAAAAGAGCTTGTGCTGTGAAAGGTGTGTCACCGTATCGGTACCCCAAACAGCTCTGAACCCACAAACCTAGGTTCATTCAGAGCCCCGGGATAATAGCACATCTTTGCAACCTGTCTATATGGGCTAACCCCCTGATTCCTATATATTTGTATAGTTCGAGAGTTTTCTGAATGCTGAACATAGAGTTTTTATGCAAATTACAGCACTATGGGGTTGATGTCAGACACCCCGACCGAACCAAAACAAGCACTACTCTTGCTCTTGAACGCGTACCGCGCGCAGGATGTGCGTGACGAGCGGTCGTGGCGGGCGATCCTCGAATTTATCGATAGGGAGCCCCTCGCTGCATATCGCGAGACGGTTGAAGGGCACCTTACAGCCTCAGCATGGATAGTCAACCGAACCGGCGACCGCGTGCTGCTGATGCACCATAGAAAACTGAACAAGTGGATCCAGCCGGGAGGTCACGCCGATGGTGACTGGGATTTGCCGTTCGTAGCTTTTCGTGAAGCGAGTGAGGAGACGGGGCTAAGCAGTCTAGAGATTCAAGCTGAGAAGGTTTTTGACGTCGACGTGCACGCTATCCCAGCGTACAAGAATGTGGCAGCTCATCGGCACTTTGACCTTCGTTTCGTTTGTGTTGCAGATGATGAAGAGCCAATCGTTCAAAGCAGTGAATCGTACGCTATTGCATGGGTTGCGATAGAGGCGATCGAGCGATATACCACAGAAGAATCTATCTTGCGCATGAAGGGTAAGTGGTTGCAGGGGAGTTTTGTTCCGCATCTTGCTCGGTAGCTAGCTTCCCACGTAGAGAATAGGGCAATTTATAACGAGATAGTCTGTGGCTCCCGTTGTTATTATACCCACCTACAATGAGCGCGCGAATATCGTTGGTCTGACAGAACTCATAAAAGCCAATCTAGAGACTGATATCATCATTGTTGACGACAACTCTCCTGATGGCACTGGAGAGGTAATTGAGTCGCTTTTAAAGGGCAATCCCCGATTGCACGTCATTCACCGGACCCAAAAGATGGGGCTAGCGTCAGCGTACAAGGAGGGAATGCAACTAGCTCTCGATAGAGGATTCGATCCTATTATCCAGATGGATTGTGATTACTCGCACGATCCTAGGTATCTACAGAAGCTGACTACGCGAGCTTCTGCTGTGGAAATGGTTATAGGGAGCAAATATGCTCGTGGAGGAGAGGTAATTGGTTTGTCATGGTGGCGAAAAACCTTAAGTCGTTATGGTAATCTTTACGTTTTCAATCTTCTCCGCCTGAAAGAGGCGAGCTACACCATTCGAGATTCAACGAGCGGATATGTCATCTGGAGAAGGGCTCTCCTACAGAGAATAGATTTATCAGTTGTAAGATCTCATGGATACGGGTTTCTCGTTGAGATGAAGTGGCAAGCGGTCCTCAGGGGAGGGACTTATTGCGAAGAGCCTATTACCTTCAAGGACCGGGTCAATGGTAGATCGAAATTAACAGTTGGTATCTTCTGGGAGGTTCTCCTTCTTCCCTGGATGTTGCTTTCGTGGAGTAGGGAGAGGTATTTAAAAAGTGGGCACTTCGTCTCTAAGACGTGCGACTGCTGATGACTCCGCGGTTTAACGATATAAGCTCCCCCCATGTATGAGTAGTTTTCTCTTTGGATACGATTTCTACTACCTGTGGACGGCGGGCAAAGTTCTTAACAGAGGAGAAAACCCCTATAGTCTACCTATTCTCAGTCGTGATCTTGCTGTAGTGGGATGGCCAGCAGAGGAAGTTGCGCAAGGGCTAACTCACCCTCCCTCAAATTTGTGGCTGTATTGGCTTGTTGCAATGCTGCCCTTGAAGATTTCATTGTTGCTGTGGGTGTGTGCGGCATCTGTGCTCTCGGTCTTTTGTGGACTCGCGACAACAGCCTTACTTCGTCCTGGGAATAAGCTCATTCGGCCGTTACTTGTCTGGGCTACACTCACGTTCCCCCCATTCTTGAGTAATATCATGTGGGGGCAAGTTAATTCCATCCTCCTACTCGGATTGACGCTATACGCCTATTTCATGCAGAAGGGGTGTAGGTTCATCGCTGGCGTGGGGGGCAGTCTTTTGTTTTTTAAACCACAGTCATTTATCCCCTTGTTATGTGTAGTCTTCTTCTATGAACTGCGGAGCCTGAACTTTAAAGTCATCCTTGGACTTCTGAGCGGGCTACTGCTTCAGTTGCTCTTTTCATACTGTATTAGTCCGAACAGTTTCCACTGGTATCTTGAGTATCTTCCCTCCGTGGTTAGAGAATCCTCGCAGATTTGTGGGGCAACCGTGGGCCAGATGTTGGAGTGTGAACTTAGTTGGTCTTGGATACGACCTCTTGTTCTTTTGGCGGGAATTGGAGCTAGTCTTCTGTTAACCAACTACTACGGGTATTCACTCTCAACCCTTCTTGTGATCGTTGTGCCGTTCTCGATGCTGGTTTCACCCTACGCCTGGAGCCATTCATATGTAACGCTGCTTCCATCTTATCTTTATATCGTAACGGTACTAGGGTCGCAGGTCTCGCAGAGATTGCTCACCTATCTCCTCGGTGGTGTTGCAGTGCTCACTATTCCGATAATTCTTGACGCGCGTATTCAATACCCCTGGATAGCCATGCCCTTAGTGCTTTTGATACTTGGAATGAGGGTTCTGCGAAGTGAAAAGATAGGTGGCGGCCCCCTCAATCTACAAAAGGATTCCTTACTGGCTTAGAAACCCGCGCAGCTTTTCAATCTCACTACGTGCCCCGTCGAGGCTCTCAAGGGCAGGGGTTTCAAGGATAAATGGAATATGTGCTAGTTGAGGATGCAGAAAAATCCGCTTGAGCGCCTCTGTGCCGAGTAATCCATCACCTATGTTTTCATGCCTATCTTTCCGACTGGCGAGTTCGGTCTTGCTATCGTTGAGGTGAATTGACCACACCTTTTCTAGGGTGAGCTCGCGTTCGATGTTTTTAATAACTCCATCGAGGTCGTTTACGAGGTCGTACCCACTAGCCCACATATGCTGCGTGTCGAGCCCGAAACCCACAAGCTCTTTGCGTTCAACTTGCGAGTAGATAAGCGCCAATTCCTCTACGCGGTCACCTATCACAGCCCCCGAACCTGCAGCCACTTCCAGGATAAGGCGCGAGTCTTGAGGGGCCTTCTCAAGGATCCGATTGAGCCCTGATACAACGCGGTCATATCCCACCGCTTCATCCTCTTGGTCCTTCATGCTGCCAACGTGAAAGATTACTCCGCTACCATGGATGCGAGAGTTGAAGTCGAGGTAATTGAGCAGCGAGGCCTGTGCAAAGCGAAATTTCTGCTCATCGGGTGTCGCCATATTTATCAGGTAGATAGCGTGAAAGAAGACCTTCTCTAGGCAGCTCCCTTTGCGATCCCTGTTGAAAATGTCTTCGGCGCCGGGTGCAAACGGGGTAGTGTTCCACCGTTGGGGAGCTGAGGGGTGAACCTGTATAGTATTGATTTCAAGCTCAATGGCTGCAGCGACAGCGTTATGAAGACCACCAGCAGAAGAGACGTGCGCTCCGAAGTATCTTTTCATACAATCGTCCTAACGAGAAAAAAACTAACGGGTGCATAGTAGCCGTATGAAGATAGGAAAGTCGAGGATTGGGACCTACGTTTTGCAGCTGCTTGGGTGTGTAGCATGCGGGGGAGTGGGGTATGTGATAGCTCTCAACGGGAAGCCGTGTACCCCGCGGGTTGAGGCTGCTTCGTCTGTTGTTGCTCCAGTTGTGGCGCCGACCCCGGAAGCGCCTGTTGAGCCTAAGGCGCTCTTGGCTGCACAGGAGAAGATACGCGAGTTAGAGGCTAAGGTTAGTGAGCTGTCATTGCAGCTTGGACGCGCAAGCGCTCATGTCGGCAGTAAGCCTCACGACGTAGCTGCAGATGATGAAGGTGAAGCCTCTCAAGATGAGCAGGCACAGCGCGAGGAAGCACTCGCTTGGAAAGTTTCAGCGGTAGAGAAATTTGTGCCCCTTACAGAAGAACAGAAGCAACGACTACGGAAGAAGTATGAGGCTGAAGCTACTGGTGGGCGAGAAGGAGTTGAGACTGATACCTTAGAGGAGATTATCGGTCAGGAGAATGCAACCTTTTACCGTCAGCAGGTCAAAGCGGCATTTCAAAAAGTTAGGGATGAGGAATTAAATAAAGAGGTGGTCTGGCTTGCTCGGCAACTTAATCTCTCTGGGCAGCAGGAGCAGGCGGTACAGCAGGCGTTTCTCTCCGTTGAGGCACAGCTAGCGCAGGGTGAGCGGGCTTCCACTTCGTCGCACGATCGAGTTAAAGCTATGATTGAGGAGAATCGTAAACGCAACGAGTTGCGCGCTGCTCAGATGAAGGAGCTACTCTCCCCCGAGCAGTACCAGGCCTATGCAAAGAGCCAAGCCGACTCTTCGTCCTCTGATGTTGAGGTTTTTCATGATAGTGGGGGGAAGTAGGGGGGTGATCTCCAATAATCCCTACACCACCAAATCCCGATAATCCTTCATGCTTTGGCGAATCACTGCGTGTGCTACCTTTGTGTCGTAGAGGTGAGTCACTTTAACTGGTGCGGCCGCTCGTGAACCGGGGATCTGTTTGTAGGTGAGGAAGTAGTGCTTGAGTCGGTCGATAACTCCAGCGGGCGCTTCTGATAGATTCTTTATCTTGCCGTACACGTCATCGCCTTCGAGTACAGCAACTATCTTATCGTCCGCCTCTGATCTATCAAGTAGTCGAATTCCGCCAATGGGTCTAGCACGCACAAGGATATCGCCATGCAAGATGGGGCGGTCGGTAAGAACGCAGATATCAATCGGATCCCCGTCACCTTTTATTCCCTTTTTCTTTATCGCTT
>JBIIHY010000186.1:0-6469 GCA_044235305.1 Bdellovibrionota bacterium | reverse complement strand
TCAAAGGCGGAAAGGCACGTACCATAAGGCTGCTGACCTTCCATCAGAGTTTCTAGGTTGGGATTCAGACATACAAGAGGAAATTAGAAGACTTGATTCCGTACTTTCAAAAAAAGGCGTACAGATATGATAACTATTTCAGGCCGAGAGATCTCTGAGAACCACGCACCATATGTCATAGCTGAGATTTCAGGGAACCATAACGGTTCAATTGAAAGAGCCAAGCAGTGCATAGAAAGGGCAGCAAACGCTGGTGCGGACGCAATTAAGATACAGACATACAACGCGGACACGATGACTATCGACTGCGATAGCGATGACTTCATGGTAAAAGGCGGGCTCTGGAAAGGCTACACACTGTACGAGCTATACCACGAAGCACACACCCCGTATGAGTGGCATCAAGAGCTCTTTGATTTCGCGAAGAAGCTGGGGGTGACACTATTCTCGACGCCCTTTGATGAGTCGGCTGTAGACTTACTAGAGTCCCTCGATGCACCAGCATACAAGATAGCTTCTTTCGAGCTGACAGACTTGCCCTTAATTAGCTATATAGCCAAGCTGAAGAAGCCAATGCTTATGTCTACTGGTCTTGCTAGTCAGCAGGAAGTATCCGAGGCGTTAGAATGCGCCAGAAGCGCTGGCTGCAACTCTATTTTGCTCTTCCACTGCATCAGTAGCTATCCCACTCCAATTGATCAAGCTAACCTTAGGTCGATACAGAAGCTCAAACGAGAATTCGGCGTAACTGTCGGGTTATCTGATCACACCATCGGAAACGTTGCCGCTACAACCGCTGTTGCGCTGGGGGCTTCAGCGATTGAAAAGCACTTTACCATTAGCAGAGCGGATAAGGGCCCAGACAGCGAATTCTCGATAGAGCCGAATGAACTTAGGGACCTTGTCAGAGATGTTAACCAAGCCTGGTTATCGCTTGGAAAGCACGAGCTTGTTCGACCTCAGTCAGAAAACACCAGCCTAATCTTTCGCCGTTCTTTGTACTTTGTAAACGATATAAAATCCGGTTCAGTTATAAAGCCAGATGACGTAAGAAGGATACGGCCTGGGTTTGGACTATCACCAAAATTTTACCAAGATATTATCGGCAAGGTTGCGGCAAAAGACATAAAACGGGGCGAAGCCGTCACGTGGGATACGATAAGAGAAGCTTAAAAGCCCACTAAGCCTCTCTTCATTAGGCTGCCGCGTCTGCATGTGCCAACCTTACAACCTAACTAGGCGACACGGCCGGCATACATTGGGACGGTATACCCGATATATGGCTGTTTAGTGAGAAAGCTATGACGGCCTATCGAGAAACACTCCTGACGTGTGAGTCCCTACTCCCACTCAATAGTGGCCGGCGGCTTACTTGAGATATCGAGCACAACTCGATTAATTCCTTTAACCTCATTAACAATGCGGTTACTTACCCGTCGCAGGAGTCCCTCAGGAAGGAAAGCCCAATCAGCGGTCATACCGTCTTCAGAAGTTACAGCTCGTAGCGCAACGGTCTCTTCGTACGTGCGACCATCGCCCATTACACCAACACTCTTAACAGGCAGCAGCACTGCAAAAGCCTGCCAGAGATTCGTGTAAAGCCCCTCGCTGCGTACCTCTTCGAGGAAGATATGGTCTGCCTCTTGAAGAACGCGCACGCGCTCTTCGGTTACTTCACCAAGTATTCGCACCGCAAGCCCCGGGCCTGGAAATGGCTGACGTTGAAGGATCTCTTCTGGCATATCGAGCTCTTTACCAAGCGCACGGACTTCGTCTTTAAAGAGCTCTCTAAAGGGCTCAATTAACTTAAACTGCAAACGCTCAGGTAATCCACCTACGTTGTGGTGAGTCTTAATCGTCGCAGAAGGTCCGCGGACCGATACGCTCTCGATAACATCAGGATACAAAGTTCCCTGAACCAGGTGCGTTACACCCGCAAGCGCCTTAGCACGCTCCTCAAACACTTCGATAAAAACTCGCCCAATAACTTTGCGCTTCTTCTCTGGGTCGGTGACCCCTTTTAGTTCACCCAAGAAACGGGCGCGCGCATCTACCAGCTCAACGTTGAGGTCTAACCCTCGCAGCCGCTCCATCACAGAACGAGCCTCATTCTTACGTGCCAACCCCGTATCAACGAAGAAGCAGTGCAGCCGCTTTCCAAGCGCTTTTGATACGAGCACCGCAGCAACAGTTGAATCAACGCCGCCACTGAGAGCGCAGATGGCCTGTGCATCCCCAGGAACCTGTTCTGCAAAACGCTTTATAGAGAGCTCGATAAAGTTTCCAGGGGTCCAGTTGTTTGATGCCTTGGCAACTCCGAAGACAAAGTTCTTTAAGATAGTCTTTCCTTCTGGCGTGTGCACAACTTCCGGGTGAAACTGCAGCGCTACAAGCGGCTTACTCTCGTGCTGCATGGCTACTATCGGTGCGCCTGAGCTACTCGCACACGTGACAAAGCCTTCCGGGAGCTTCTCAACGTGATCGCCGTGACTCATCCACACTGCCGTCTTATCTCCCTTCTTCCACTGTGAGAAGAGTGCCCCCGGGTGCTCAACTGTAATCGTTGACGGTCCGTACTCGCGCGCAGCACCACGACCGAGCTCGCCACCGTAGTGGTGCGCCATCAGTTGCATGCCGTAACAGATACCAAGAATAGGAAGCCCAGTATCGAGCCAGGCGGTATCAAACGCTGGAGCATCTGCGTCAGTGACGCTTGCTGGACCGCCCGAAAGCACAATCCCCTTCACTTTAGAGAGGTCAACTGACTTAGGGTCAGTGGTACACGGCTTTACTTCACTGTACACAGAAAACTCGCGTACTCGACGGGCGATAAGCTGAGTGTATTGGGAACCGAAGTCTAAAATCAGGATCACAGATACTCCGTTTGAAAATGAGGTAGTTCGTAACTCCCACTATAGACAAAAGTTTCCCTATATCTCAATGACTACTCGCAAAAAACCGAAACAGCCCTTATGTTTAAAGGCTACATGTGCCGATTACCTTTGCAGGTTATTTATAGGACTCTCCGCTCTATGTCTCGCCGCTCCCTACTCTCTGCTCTCGTGGTGTTGTGTGCAGTACTTCTGCCCTCTAAGCACCCTCTGCGCGCCGACTGGATTCAGACAATGGACGGCGGCGTATATCAGGACTCTAGTGGCAAGGTGAAGGTGATTATCGCCTCTAAACAGGGCTCAGAGGGTATCTTCATCTTATCGGGCCCCTCGGTTCCTGTTCAACTCTTTAACATTGAACAGACTCCACCAGCGGGTACAAACCACCTCTTTATTCGCTTTGAGTCGTCAGCACAGCCGCCTGTTTACTCGGAGGTTGTAATAAACGACCGCAACTACAAGATCTCTGGAAACCTGACCATCAATATCGACAAGGACACAACAGTTGGAATCGACAACAACAACCCATACCTAACGATTGTGACTGAGCACGACGGACACGCGCCAGCAGTGCTCGGGTTCTCTGGGTTAAATGAAGTCGTTCGAGGAACTGGGGTTGCGTCAACGATCCTCGCTGCAAACCAACTAAACTCTGAAGCTGCCAAAGTTATCCGCCCGTACAACCTTAAAGACGGCCAGATATTTTTGGGCGATCAGAGTATCGGTAGCGGGCGGCTTGGGATCCTTGTTAGGCCAGAAAATGAGTGCCTTAAGCCTACAGTGGCAGTACTCAACCAAACACAGCTGACCTCTATCCGCCAGGCCCAGAACGATCAAGAGCGCGGAAAGCTCCTTGAGCAGTTCCTAAAAGAGTCGAAGAAGTCCGCGCCGCTTAAAGGTTTTCTCGTCTTAAAAGCCGAGAGTGCGCGGGCTATTCTTTTAGATGTTCGGGACCAGAACGTATTCTCGCTAAGCGCCCTCTCATCGAGCAAAGCACAGCAGAAGGTGTGCGTGCTGGCGCCGCTTCCTCTCTCGTAGCTACGAGGCCAGCTAGAGCTAAGCCGCTCTACGTCTGTCGTTGGTGAGCCTACTTCGCCGTCTAAAGAGAATGCGAATCTCATTTCCTATAAAAGGATAGATTCGCCGCACCGAGTTCTTCAGATAACGCTCGTAATTAAAGCGCAGCCGCTCAGGATAGTTTACGAACACCGCAAAGGTCGGCGGCTTTGTAGCAACTTGTGTTGCGTACAGCAGCTTCACTGGGCTTCCACGGTACACCGGGGGTGGCCTATAGAGGAACGCGTCGGTAAACACCTTATTCACTTGCGCTGTGGTTAACCGAACTCGCGACGCCTCGAACACCTCAACTACGGTATCAAGCACATTAAGGCACCGCTGCCCTGTGATAGCAGAAACGAAGACAACCGGTGCATACGCTGCAAACTTAAATACCGCGCGCACTGCAGCGCGGTAGGAGTCTGCAATCTTTGGATCCTTCTCGATGAGGTCCCACTTATTTACAACGATAACAAGGCTCTTCCCCTTTTCATGAGCGAGCCCAATTATTCGTGCATCTTGCTCAGTTGGTACACCTTCAGTTGCGTCGAGTAGAAACACGGCCACATCACACTGCGCCAGCGAACGGAGCGTGCGGATATTTGAGAAGCGCTCAACGCTTCCATCTTGCACTCCGGCTTTCTTCCGAAGACCTGCAGTATCAACGATCTCAAAAGGACGACCATCACGAGTGATCTCGCTCTTAATACTATCGCGCGTTGTACCAGCAATCGGCGATGTGATCATGCGATCTTCGCCGAGCAGGGTGTTTACGAAGGTACTCTTTCCAACGTTTGGCTTTCCAACGATAGCGATATTTATCTTCTTATTCGGGTCCTCTTCAACCTGTACCGGCTCCTGATCAAACTCATTAAGCACAGGCGCCCGCTGCTCATCATCACCCTGAACGAACTCTTCGTCAGAGAGGTCAGGAGCACCAATCAGACCAAGCGGGTCAACGATAGCTTTAAGGCGCTTAATAAGGTCTTTAATTCCTCGTCGGTGCGCGGCACTTAAAGGGAGGATCTCTTCTAGTCCAAGACCGTACAGCTCAGATGAGGTGAGTGCAGCATTCGGGGTTTCACACTTGTTAGCAACCCAGATGGTAGGCTTCTCCATCTGGCGCACCAGATCCACAACCTCTGCATCAAGGGGGTGTAAGCCGTGTAGTCCATCAAACACCACGATCACAACATCGCTCTGCTTCATCGCAAGTGCACTTTGCTCGCGTACAGATTCGTGCAGAGCGATATCCTCTTCTCCGACCAGGGCGCCTGTATCAATAAGGGTAAAAGGGAAATCAAAACGGGTAACTGTTTCGTAGTACCGATCGCGGGTAACACCCGGTTGGTCCTTAACGACCGCCTTACGACGACCAGCAAGGGCGTTAAAGAGAGTTGATTTTCCGACGTTGGTCCGACCAACGATACACACTGTGGGGAGATTTCCCTGACTACACATACTACTACTCTCCCTCACGTACGGGGTCACACTGTGTGACCTCTTCTACACTCGCCGGTTGCGCTGCCGCTACTGGCTCAAACACTTTATCGATCTCATCGCTTCCCTTCAGGTGCACCAGCGCTTCCTCAGCGGCATTCTGCTGCGATGCTTTTTTGGTGGGCCCCTGACCGCGACCAACTATCTGTCCGTCTACCTCAACAACTGAGATAAAAACGGGGGCATGCTCAGGTCCTTCAACACACTCAAGCCGATACACCGGCGCATCACTACCCGATGCATGCAGCGCCTCTTGCAACTCAGTCTTAGGATCGCGTGGTGTTACACTGGTAAGCTGCTGCCCCAACAGCCGCTCAACGCACGCCATTGCAACATCGTAGCCACCCTCTCGGTACACGG
This sequence comes from Bdellovibrionota bacterium, assembly GCA_044235305.1. Classification (GTDB taxonomy): domain Bacteria; phylum Bdellovibrionota_C; class UBA2361; order UBA2361; family OMII01; genus OMII01. The sequence continues at coordinate 662 of JBIIHY010000186.1, read as the reverse complement.
CCCCGAGCACCGCTTCAACTACGTCGGCGAGAATTGACGCGCGCTCAGCACCGCCACTAGCAAGTTCACCGCGGCTAAGTCGGATAAACTTTCCGAGCTTCAACGATCGCGCAATCTCAGCTAACGAAGTTGTGTTAACCAGCGCTGCGCGCATCTTTGAGAGGTCACCCTCTTTTGCTTCGGGATGTCGGTCAAGGAGCAGATGAGCAACTGCGAGATCAAATACGGCATCCCCCAGAAACTCAAGTCGCTCATAATCACTCTTAGCACCCTTGGCCTGCATCGATCGGTGAGTCAGAGCTCGCTCTAACCACGCACGCTCAGTGAATGTGTATCCGAGCAATACCTCGATCTCACCATAGTGTTCACTACCGAGAGGCTCGGGGGCTGACTTTAATTGACGCTTATCTGCTTCAGCGGTGTCAGAAGACACGCTCTTTACGAGACGGAATCGTTTCATGGGCAAGGCTCCTCAATAAGAGCCTCACAATCACAAAAGGAGCCGCGACCTCTGACTGACAGAGGCTCTCTTTGGTGATTGAGAGGAATAATAAATACAACTGCTTTAGTGTAGCAGATAGTGCGGCGTAGACAAGTTGGGGATAAGAGGCTGGGATTATTTGGTTATTTTGGGGTGCCGGAGAGGGAGGGCGTGAGCGTCG
>JBIIHY010000149.1:0-7367 GCA_044235305.1 Bdellovibrionota bacterium | reverse complement strand
ATCTCAGGCTCTGGAGATGGCTGCGGCGACCACTGGCCCCTCTGCCACGGAGAAGCGATTCCAACTGCGGCTCCGGTGAAGACCTGGATAGAAGTTTCGCATCGGTATTCAACAGCGCTATATGGGCTACTCGTTCTAACCCAGATACTCCTCGTCTGGAGAGTAACGCCGCGTATCCCATCAGCTCTCCGGTGGTCACTGGCCACACTCTTCTTTACCGTCACTGAGGCCCTGATCGGTCGCCAGCTCGTTGCGCTCAAGCTTGTTAATCAGAGCACTGACACCTTACGGCTCTTTATAATGCCGCTACACCTCGTTAACACATCACTTCTTCTACTCTCAACCGTTATGGCTGCAGAGAGCATCATGCACGGTGCACGGCGCATTCGTTCACTCCCCAGACCAGTGAAGCGAGCAGGTCTCTTTGCGATACTCGCGCTCGCAGCACTACTCACTACAGGAGCGATAGCTGCACTTGGGTCACACCTCTCTCCATCTGAGAGCCTAAGCTCCGGCCTAGCAAAAGATCTATCAATAAATTCGCACCTCGCCGTTAGGCTGCGATTTATCCATCCCCTACTCGCACTTTTACTGGGCGTTGCGCTGTTTCAGCTTAGCGTTACACTTCGGGAACATTCAGCCCATCCTGAACTTCGCACATGGGTGAAGCGCTTTCAGGTGACTCTCGTTACAACCGTTGCAATTGGTGTAACTACCCTTCTTGCTTTAGCTCCGGCGTGGCTTAAGTTGACTCACCTAACTCTGGCGAACGCGCTTGTTATTGTTACAGCCGGTTGTATTTTTCATAGCCGTACAGATTCGAACTGATGATACGTAGACGGTATTTCAAAACGTACTAATTGGCCCTGCGCGCACTCGCTTTAGAACCTAGCGCCCTTCATACTACGGTGCATGATGCACATCGCCCCGTATGCAGTCTCTTCTACTCACTCTAATCGGACCGCTCCGAAGCATAGAGATATTCAAACTAAGCACGATTCACTCGTTGAGCTCACTAGCCACACCCCACCTCAGATTCCGGAAGCAGCCAAGAGCACCTTGAAGACTCTCTCCTTAACCCGGACGCGCCCAGCGCCTGCATTCCAAGCTCATATCCTGCGGTATGGTGTGCAACTTGTAGCCCATGCGGTGCTACTGCATAAGGTTGCTGAGCTAAGCGCTGGTAGGATCACACCGCAGGCCCTACTGCAATGCGTCCAGGGCAAGACTCCACCAGCGTGCCGGTTTCCTGAAGACAAAGCGGTGATCGGCTCACTTCGTTCTCTGTCGAGGTCGTTCTACGTCCCGCCATGCGCTTTTCAAAACCCGCAAACCTTCAAGATGGAATCCGATAAAGCTATCGTTTTTTTTAGCGTAGATCTTGTAAAGTTTTATATACCCAGCTCGCGTCTTACCGACTCTCCATCTTTTGACGGAATGGACACCTTTACCAAAAGTGTGAAGTCCCTTGCGGACATGAAACGCAAAGATACGATTAAGATAGGACTCGACATGGTGACCCGAGGCTACAGCAACGTTGTTGACAATTATATCAGAGAATTACACGTTACAGGCCAAAGCGGCCCGCTCGGAGCTGTGTCACTCATCCGCCATTACGAGGACCTCATCCGCTTCTACGCGGATCGCACAAAGGCCCTGCTTACATCGTCATAACTATCTTCTCAGCACCTCTTTTCTCTGCAAGCTTCTCTGAGTAGAGCCCCAACAGAAGGAGCGTCGGCGCCCATTCACCGACAAAGAGGGCATCATCTTTTCTCCCTAACGATCGCAGAACGAGCGAAAGACCTATCGAGAATGCAGCTCCGACCAGCAGCGCCTTAGGCGTTGCTGATACCGCTCGCTCACTGATAGCACGACTCATAAACTGGACATCCGGCTGCAGATCTGGTGCTTCAAAAAATTCCATGGCGCTCCCTTTTACTTATTTATTATGGAACAAACCGACGCTTGACGATCTCTCCCACGACCTCTAATCCCTTAAAGACCAGAGCATCCCACAGAGATTGCTTTTCCGGCGTGATCATCTGCATAGGCTGGTCATGTTCTATAGTGTGCGCTGTAGCCCGGCTATCACCCACTGAGCGAACTTGACGACGTCGCCACCTCGCTCCGAGCGCATAACCAACCGCTACGGCGACACAACATGCAACCAGCGGATGTTTACGAACGCGGCTCGCTATATCCATAGTTTCCTGTGCTGCAAGCACCCGTTTGGCAAGCATCTCTTGCGTGTGCTGAACAACCGAACGCACCTCTCCACCGAGCGCCCTGCACTTGTGTCGCAGCTGCTCCTGAGTGTGGTAGATATCCTCGCGGATGCGGTCTGAGCTATTGTCACCAGAGTAGTGCCCCATCAGCATGAGTCTATACTAGAGGAAACGATTGTTAGGATGATTGTGGTCATCGGGGTAGCTCGATTGACTCATGACTATTCCCAGCCCCGAAAGTGAGGCACGCTCATAAGTTACACTGGTTGGGGTGAAGTGGTAATAGAGTCGCTAAACAGCTAGCAACCTTATTCTTTGATCTAACCGAAATACCAGTTATATTGCGAATTAAGCTAGAAAGATGGACTTGCACAAGGAGCAAGTGAACGGCTGAAGTCCATTAAGCACATCTACAGCAAGAACGATAATTTACAAACCACAGCACGATACGTACACTCACGTGGTCACAGGGTTTCAGGGAATCGAGACGTCGGGTCTGTATTATGAGAATCTAAGACTCAACCGTGCTAGGAGCCCAAGGAGGATATGATGTCTAGAGTCTTGTCGTTTATTAGTGGACTCCTTTTTCTAGCGTCATTCGAAGCAGCCGAAGCCCAGACTCCAACCCCAGCCCCATCTCCAATTGCAACCATCTCTGACGGAGAGGAAAAATGTTATCTCTCTGTAGTCCATGGGGTCGTGGAGGCATGTTGCGAGAAAACTGGGAGATTCATACAGGGCCGGGTAAACTGCACAAATTTTGCCTATAACTTTGATAAGCTCTGTTCTCATGCTCTTGGGCCTGAAAATTGTTTTTTTGTATCAGTATCGTGTCCTCACGCGCCGCGTGGGCACAGACTAAACATGGTCAAGCTTTCGGACGGGCGTTATTACGTCGTTGAGCCGCAGGGCGAGATATATTATGACCATCCACTGCCATCGCCGCATATTCCGGATGCCCTACTGTGCCAGATTATCCAGGGTTGTGGCTGCTCTGCGATTGTCCGTCCCTACAGTATGGAGCCCAACACTTGGGATACCTGCGCCCACAACGATGACCTATTGCTTGATAGATATCCAAAGCGTCCCGGTCCTGAGATGTTATCTCGATGCGTTAACTGTTGTAACACCAACGGGACTCCGCCGGGCCACCCTGATCCAGAAAGTTTTGTCGCGGAGTGCAAAAACCAATGCGAATATACATACAAACGCGAGCCAGGCGATGCCAAGGATTTCTTTGACCGGTATTGCTACCACACATACGTAGGACGGCAATGTAGAATATGTTGTGATTACCTGGGAGAAGGCAAAAAATGTAAAGACTCATGCGAAGAGGGCCATGGCCGGCCGGTCTTTATCGACATACCCTCCAAGGAACCTAATCATTGTCGCGGTAGCCACTCGAACCCTGAAGCTTGCTACGAGTGTTGCAGAGAACAGTATTCTCTCTGCACAGGAGCCGGCTCGATACCGTGCGTCGGATGGGTGCGTCAGTGCTTACAGGCATGCGCAGCTCCGACACCTAGACCCACCAGCTCACCGCATCCTTTGCACCGTCAGAAGGAATAGCCGAAGGGGTGTCGTACTGTTGTGCTCGATACCAACCAGTGGCTACCTTCCTGTGGCAGCCACCCAAGCCTTGTGACGCTGCAGATTGCTTCCTCAAACCAAAGACCAAAGCCCACTCCCACATCGCTAGCCTCCTCTCCTCTTGTTTTGCTCCAACTACTAAAGCAGAGTTCAATTACAGCCGAGTACGGTAGCGTGCAATGTCTCTACTGCGAACATGAAGCCGCACCTCGAAAGGCTCTTTGCGAAGCATGTTTTGCTGCGCATGCAGCTCCACTGGAAGACGACGAGGCCCCCTCCCCTGAACAAACGTTTCACCCCTCTGAACTTCACAATATTCGAAGAGTGCCTGCTCAACTCCCCCGAGCGGCTGCCTTTCTGCTTGACGCGTTGTTACTCTCGCTTGTCGCCGATCTGATTGGGATTATAGCCGTAGGGTTATTCGATGTTGACAGCGATCTGATGACTCGAGTAAAGGCATCAACGCTGGCATACGACCCCTCGACAACTCTCCAGCACACAGCCGAGTTCCGAATCTTCGCTGTTTTCATGATAGGGGCGAATCTGATACCTGCGACACTCTACCACCTCTTCTTTGAATCGTTCTTCGCTGCGACTCCCGGCAAGATGGTGTGCGGATTGAGGATTGAAAGTTTGGGAGAAGAATCTCTTTCAGTAATCGCTGTTCTCAAGCGGTTTATCGTGAAAGGGTCAGCTTACATTTACTACATCCTTATAATCCCGGCGATCAGTATTGGATGGATGGAGATGGGATGGCTCTCGCTTGTCCTAGCGATGCTTGGCGTCATAGTCACAATTATCAATCTTATAAACCCACTTCTCGTAATGTTCCACTCCGAACGCCGCGGATTGCACGAAATGGTGTCCGCGAGCCGCGTTATTGTTCATACCGAACCTACTGTTGCCCGATATACAGCATGGCTTTTGATGGTGGGGCTGATACTAGCTGTGCGTAAGATTTTAAGTGGGTATTAATGCATAGTAACTCACTATGCAGCCCTGTGCGCGAAATCGCGATGAGACCTTGCTGTCTTACTATTATCCACCTTGACCCATCGACCTGTTAATTATAGCACATTATTGGGCGATCCTGTAAATACAAGCATAACAGAGCCAGACACAAACTGCATTCGTACTAGAATGCTTTTAAGAGGCTCTCATGAAACCCGCACTTCATAGCACCCCCGTTCCACTCAACGAATTCGCCAACCTGCTTAAGTCAATTGCGCCGAAAGATGTACGCACTAAACCGGCTGACACCTTTAGTATTCCGGGCACAGAGAGGCTTGTTGAGATCCGAGAGATTACCGACGACCGCTCCAAGCTTACAACTGCACCAAGCCTCAAGGTGGCCTACGCTCAGATAAAAACTGAACCTGGTGATTTTCCAACTAACGTCAAGGCTCACACTGAAGCCATGAAAGCAGCCTACGAACGTGGCGCGCATCTTGTACAGTTCCCTGAGATGTCCCTCACCCACTACTGTTCGCTCGATCTATTACTGGACCCCACGTACCTCAAGGCGCAAGAGCTCTGGCTTCAAGAGGTGGTGAAGTTCTCTAAAGAAACCCCTGGGCTCACAGCGGCCGTTGGGTACGTTGATGTGGACTGGACTAAGACTAGACCGGGCGACCGCCCTTACAGTCGAAATAGCTTAGCTATTATACGCGACGGAAAGGTCATCGATGTCATCCACAAAAAGCTCCTTCCAAACTACTCGGTATTTGATGAGGTGCGGTGGTACGAACCAGGTAAGGATACGAAGGTCGTTGACATTAATGGAGTCAAGGTCGGCTTCGTGATCTGTGAAGATATCTGGACTGACGGTTATAATGTTGATCCGGTAAAAGACCTAATCGACGCCGGAGCACAATACATAACGCACTCTGCTGCATCACCCTTTCACATCGGCAAGAATAGAACTCGCGCGGCGCTCGCTGAAGGTATTACCACAAAATACAACGTACCATTCGGCAGCGTAAATATGGTAGGCACATTCGATGGTTATGAGGGTGACCTCCCTTTTGACGGCCGCGGAGTTGTTCGCTCAAAAGATGGGAATTGGCTCGCTATGGGAGCTCCCTACAAGGAAGAGCTGCTCCTCGTAAATCCGTTTACCGCAGCTAAGCAACAGATACCCGAGTTAATGCCAGTGCAGGAGCTACTTTTATCGCTGGTTGATTCGATTCAGAGCTACTTCATTCGGCTCGATGCGGCAACCGGAACAAAGAACTGTGCTGTGATAGGAAACAGCGGTGGTATCGACTCCGCCCTCGCTCTTGCTCTCTGTAGCTTAGCAATTGGTCCTGACCGAGTGAAGGCCATTAGTCTGCCAACGATGTACAATTCGACTGAGACTAAGACCGACGCCCAGCAGCTCGCCGATCACTTAGGGATTGAGTCACGTGAGGTACCGATTCAAAGCGTGTATGACAGCGCGCAGAATATGCTCGCTGAAGCTATCAAGCTTGATCCAACGAACGACAACCGCGTGCGTCAGAATCTACAAGCTCGCATTCGTACTATGGCACTGATGGCATACGCCCAGGCGCTTAATGGCGTGATGATAAACACGAGTAATAAAACCGAACGATGGACCAATAATTTTACGATCTACGCCGACTCTGCAGGTGTTATGGGACCAATAGCTGATGTCGATAAGGACCGAATCTATGACCTCTCGCGGTACCTCAATCAGGTATTCACCCAACTTGACGGCGCCCCGAAAATACCTCAGTCGATTATTGACCGGGAAGCAAGCGCTGAGCTTGATTTTAACCAAGTCGATGCGAAGGTGATGGGAGATAAGCCTGAAGTTGTTGCGCCGCATATTCGAACTATAATCGAGGAGGGCTTAAACGATTTTACTTCTGCACGAGCGAAGCTACCGGCAACGGTTCCAGATGCACTCATACACCGCTGGCTCCGCGCAATCGGTGCTTCAGAGTGGAAGGGGCGACAGCTCCCTCCGGCTACGCGGGTTACCCCCCTTTCAGCTGGGTTTAATCGAAGAATACCGATAAACCATAAGTGGCGGGGGCAGGTGCCGGTGTAGTTAAATCACTGCCGGGAATTGGGAACAATTTTTGCCAATTCTTATAGAAGGCATAATGCATAATGGAGGCCGAAGCTGTATCAACACCTCCGTGATAATCGCACCACCGCCACATGCAGAGGCGATTGCCCATCGTCTAGCCCGAGACCTCTTACACTATACACCGAAGCCTTTAGGCGACCGTTCAGCAAGCCTTGCGTTCTACCCAAATCCGCTTGAGACCAACGTAGTCCGATTCCTTTTTGAAAAGCACAGCGCCACTGACGAGTAGCACGCCGCAAGTGGCAATACTCTCACTCAAGTACGTTTCGATTTGCCCTAAGGAAGCGCGGCAAAACCCCTCCCTGCTGCGAAAGCGGATCTTGGATCGCTCTTCGATTTTTGGCACGTGGAAAAATCCTCCATGTATCTCAGCGGATACACGTCCGGTTTTTCCCCGCACCAAAAATCGAATATCAACCCAACCTCCACTTTCTCGCTACGGGTAGGTTTTG
>JBIIHY010000148.1:0-7399 GCA_044235305.1 Bdellovibrionota bacterium | reverse complement strand
GCTCTCCTCGGCTTTGCGGTGATGATATGGTGCCTGAGCTTGCTTCGCTCGCTCTCCTCGCGGTCCTATTCCTCCTCTTCATCCTTCTCCTCATCTTCCTCCTAATCCTGCACCTGCACCGGTTTGGTCAACCCAACTCAGGACGAGGATTCTGGTGCCTGAGCTTGCTTCGCTCGCTCTCCTCGGCTTTGCGGTGATGATATGGTGCCTGAGCTTGCTTCGCTCGCTCTCCTCGGCTTTGCGGTGATGATATGGTACCTGAGCTTGCTTCGCTCGCTCTCCTCGGTTTTGCGGTGATGATATGGTGCCTGAGCTTGCTTCGCTCGCTCTCCTCGGCGCCTCTGCGTTACTTCTGTTCCCGATCTAAAGCTTGGGTGGTGTAATCTCTCTTATGTGAAGTTCGCCGTTTGATGGCTCAAGATCCTGGCGCGCGTAGGCTAGTTCACCGAGATGTCCACACTGGGAGTGCGCGCTACATAAGATGTGTGTGGGTGCTAGAAGTTCATCGATAGTACGGCGGTCTCGTTCGCTATGGTACTCAACGTAAACCACTTTAATTCGGGGAATGAACTCCTTAAGCGAGGTGAGTATTTGCACTTCACAGCCTTCGGTGTCGATTTTTAGAATGTCGATGTGGGGTATGCTATTCAAACGCATCCATTGGGCGGGGTTGACGAGTTGTACTGTATCGAATGAGTCTCCATTCAGGATGCTTTTTCCTAGGGAAGCGGTGACAGTATCGAAATGGGAGCGATACAAGTTCCCCACCTTGGTTTCGCTGTAAAAACCGATGTTGCTCGGCGTTATGTTGGCATGGGGTGCTGCATTCTTCTGAAGAAGCTCGAATGAAGCTGGGGCCGGTTCAAATGAATATACATGCGCTTTCGGGAAAGCGACCGCAAATCGAACCGAGGCTGCACCGATATTTGCGCCTACGTCTAAGATTACCTCCACATTAGATACAAAGGAAAAAAGAGGGTAGGCGTTACCTTGAAGCACATGCGCCGTAGTATAGCGAGAGGTTGTATTATCGAAACATGCTACGGTGTAATCCTGGCCGTCGTGATTGAAAACAAAACAAAAAGTTTGGCTGGTCGACATACGATATGCTTGCATGCGTTACCATAGTTGTGAAGGGATCTTCTTATTTCTGAGGGGTAGCCAGTCGGGATTTTTGTCCCCAAGGATAACAGAAAATTACTTGGCGGGTCGCTCGGGCAGGTGGCATCCTCAGTTCCGTTGCTGTATTGAAATTAGTCTTGGAAGGTAAAGGAGTTTGCACAGCAGGTAACCCTTTTGCTCGTTCATCGGAAACGAGATGGCGATCACCTTGAGAGCTTTTGTAAAAGTGCGACTAGGTATGAGTGAGACTACCAGGAGGGCATGATTATCTCTCGCTTGTGGAGTTCGCCGTGCGCTGGTTCTAAATCTTTGCGCGCGTAGGCGAGCTCTCCGAGGTGCCCACACTGAGAGCGTGAGCTGCAGAGTATGTGGGTAGGTGCAAGTAGCTCGTCGATCGCAAGCCGATCTCGCTCGCTGTGGTATTCTAAGTACACCAATTTAATTTCGGGGATATATTTCTTGAGGGAATGTAGTATCGGCACTTCACAGCCTTCGGTGTCGACCTTTAGAATGTCGATGCGTGTGATGTCTTGCTTCTGCATCCATTCTGTAGGATTGCAAAGCTTCACCGTATCGAAGGAATCTGCATTGATATAGCTTCTTCCAATTGAGGCGGTACCTGAATCGACAAGAGAATGAAATAGTTGTGCTTCCTTAGTCTCACTGTAAAGACCAAAGTTTAATGGCGTCACGTTGGTGAGGCGCATAGTATTTTTTTGAAGTAGATGAAAGGTTGCTGGGGCAGGTTCAAATGAATAAATCTGTGCCGCGGGATAGGCCAGAGCTAGCCTTACGGATGTTGCACCTATGTTAGCACCTACATCGAAAATAACATCTGCAGATGGCACGAAGGGAAAGATCGGATAGGACCTTCCCTCCAGGATCTCTCGGGCGGTATGTCGCGCGTCTGGGGTGTCAACGAACTCAACCGTGAAGGATTCGCCATTACTTGTGAAAACGTAAGAAAATAATTTCAAGCTCATACAATATCATTACATACCGACGCGAGGACACGTAAGGGAGCTTTTTCACTCGGGTTATGTATTTAGTGTGATTGCCTAGCGAGGCAGGCTGCTGAAAGGTATGAAGATTATACCCTAAGGTGACGATGTTCCTTTCAGTAGGGGTGTTCAGAGGTATCAGGTAAACGTGATGCTCCTTGGACAAGGAAAACAAACGCAAGTTTGGTCACATGAGAATCTATATCTATCACGACCTTATTCAAAGCCCGTCTATACAGGCGGACAATCTGCATTTTGTGCAGAGAGATAAGCTTGCCCCCCACCTGCAGTATCTTACGGACGTCTACAACCTGTTTAAGAAATACGAAACGACTGACCCGCACGAGGCCGACTACTTCTTTGTGCCCCTTTTTATTACGGGGTATCAATTTAGCAATATCGACCCTGTGCAGCTCATTACGTCAACATGTCACTATCTGGATAAGGGAAGGCACATCCTTGTATCAACAGGAGACGTTGGTCAAAGAGCTGAGTCAAAACACGAGATGACTGAGCAGGCCAATCCTAAACGTGCCTATAACAAGAAGTATGCCTGGCTAGATGATAGGTTCATTCTCATAGTTCTTGAATCTCTTGCGACTCTAAGCAAGCAGGATATTGCTATACTCCCGTATCAAGCTGAGGACATGGAAAACGAAAAAGGGGAGAGAGATATTTTCGCCTCATTTATGGGTCAACTTACGCAGGACCACCTCCCCCCGCAGCACATTCGGGGAGGTAGATTGATTGAGGCTCAAAAACACTTTGAGCAGCGAAAGGACGGAATTCTCATCGGCACGCCGTTGCAACTAGAGCAATTCTTGGGCCAGAAATTTTCGTATCACGAACTGATGGCAAGGTCTGTTTTCACGCTCTGTCCGGCGGGGTACGGACGATGGTCATTTCGGATGATTGAAGCGCTGCTGAAGGGCTCAATACCGGTAATTCTATCGGATGACTATGTTTTGCCGATGGCTGAAGTAATTGACTGGAAGAAATGCTGCATCGTGGTTGAGGAGTGGCAGTTGCTCTTTCTCGACAAGATTTTAAAAGCGGTTCCCGATGCGGTAATACACCAGATGCAAGAGGATATTCGCCGTTTCCATCATTTCTTTCAACGAGAGTTTGTTTTGAGCTATATCGCGGAAAGACTCTCGTGTATTCCTTATGCGGATATCGCTATCGGAAAGATGCGTGGGCCAGAAAAAATGCACATCATCTGCGTTGACGTAACAAATAAATGCGATCTCTCGTGTTCGAATTGCACGAGGCTTCTCAAGAACCAGGATCATTTTTGGGAAATGACCCCAGAGAACTTTCGAACTGCGTTGCGGAGTCTTAAGAAATTTGGCGGAATCATCGCGATGATAGGTGGAAACCCGTGTGTTCACTCCCAATTTGAAACGCTATGTGAGATATTTAGAGAGGAGATTCCCAATCAGTTTAGGCGCGGGTTGTGGACAAATAATTTCTTTAAATATCGAGAAGTAATCGAACAAACGTTCGGCGCCTTGAATCTGAATCCTCACAACAAGGAACGCGCAAACGGCCCTCTGAAGGACTTGTACGATGATATGGTGGTTCGGCGGGGCTTCAACGGCGGCTTCTATGAGGGTAACTCGCATCATGCGCCGCTGCTAACCGCTGTAAAGGACCTCTATCCTGAAAAAGAGATGTGGGAGAGGATTTCTGGATGCGACATCAATCGAGAGTGGTCGGCGTCGATTATTCAAAATAAGGGTGAACTGCGAGCTTACTTTTGCGAGGTAGCAGCGTCATTCGCGCTCGCCCGCGGCGAGGACTATGGACTTCCTGTGGTTTCTGACTGGTGGAAGAAGCCAATCACGGCATTTTCAGAGCAGATAAAACATTTTTGTGTTGGGTGTGGAGTTCCAGCTCGGCTTAGAGGAGATCTTGATAGCGAAGAGATAGACACCTATACCAAGAGCAATGCCGACCTAGCAGAGAAATCAGAGAGATTGAAGCGGCGAAAAATTAAGATACTTGACGAGCGCGTGCCGCTTGAACGCAAAGTTACTCAATATTTTGCGAAATGAAGATCTGTATTCAATACCACGAGAGACTCGGTGATGTTCTCAGGTTGCTGCCCTGGGCTAAGCATCTTCACGAGCGAGGGCATGAGGTCTTTATCGAGTGCATGGATCAGTACGCTGACATTCTACAGTGTGTCACGTACGCCAAGCATAAGAAGATAGGCGCTACTCCAGAACGGTTTGATGTTATCTATAACCGGCAGGTCTGGCCGTCTCTGCACGCCGACTACAGAAAGAGCGGGAAGTGGTGGGAAGACTTTGTATTCGGAGAAAGCGCGCCCGAGGCGGTTGGTAAGCGAATAGTGCTAGATAGTGTGCCTGAGGGGCCTGATTTGGGTTCTTACAGCATTGTCGCCCCGTTTGGCTTCAGTCAGATTGTTAAGCACGACCCTGTGAAAGTGATTCATAAAGCCGCCGAGATGTACGGTGTGGACGGACTTATCGTTTTGCGACCACCCGAGATTGAGGTTGGCAGAGCGCGCTCAATAACATGTGAGAAGATTTATCACATGCCCCACATCATAGCGAAAGCTAAACATTTTTTAGGTGTAAATTCATCGCCCGCTCTCATCGCTTCAGCGGTCAGGGATTCCTATGACCTGATCCCCATGGGGGATAGGCAGGATGACTACACGCTTGGAGCGACTATCATCAAGCTTTAGTCAGCCTGGGCATGACCAGGGTTGCTTCTATTCGTTTGGCTCCGTTTGTCTCTGGCGCGAGCTTGGGTTGAGTAGTTTTTCGTTCACGTTGCTCATGAAGTGCATCAATAAAGTGCCTAAATTGTAGCGTTGGATTGGGAGCTTGCTCCCTACGCGCCAACTGCTGAGCGATCTCCTTAGCCCTTTCTCGGGCCGGATCGGGAACGCTGGTGCATTTTATGTACTGGCGATTAATGGGCAATGTAAGAAGGAACTCTAGGCGAGCTGCTTCCTCCTCGACCCATTTAAGATTCTCGCTCTCTGTCGTATCCTTTGGCGTTATTAACTCAAGTCCCTTACGAGAGGGGAATAAATGACCTATATTCGCGTGTGTTGGTGATTCGTGAGCAAAGCGCGAATCGTTACCGTCTTTAATATGAAGACACGCAGGGAGAGATGTGGCCGTTACGGAGATAATTAGTTGCCTCCGCGCTAGCTCATTAAACGAAGTTCTCGGTACATGTTCTAGCGAGGCAGGAGGTTTCTTCCAAAAGGCGTAGTGCTCTGGATTGGACGGGAGGTGCCACGCTCTATGTTTACACACAAAGTGGAATAGTTTCTCGAGCACCGTTTGCTGCAGCCCCGAGAGCTTGATTTCACCCTTGTCGGTTGTTTTTGGTGCTTGGCGCGCTACATGCATAGTTCTCTCCATTTAAGGAAATAGTTGCATCAATGACCCTCCGAGTATGCCGCTAGGGTAGCGCTTAGTCACTTAGTTTCGGAATGTGCTGGCAATTCTTTGGAGCGCTTTGTAACGGTAGCTGTTCGAATTAGATATGAAATAGCACCGACACCACCTGCACAGCACACGGCGAAATAGATACAAAAGAATCCGAGCTGTGTAGCGAAAGGTTCTCCGGCAAGGAGCGACTTAAGCTGTCGCTTCTGTGGCATCACCTGTCCCGTCGTTGTGTTTGTATGTAGCAGCCGCTCCACTTTTCCCGAACCGATACGTCTGGCTTTTCGAAGGATCGCAGAGAATCCTCGCGTTGGATGATCAACAATCGCTTGAGGCTCAAAGACGATTGAAAATCCCGCAGCCGAAGCTGCGCGACAGAAGGCGAAATCACCGCCCGAGGAGAGCGCTTCAGAGAAGCCGCCAGTTTTTACAATCACTGCACGCTTAACGAATAGATTCGCAGTTGCTCCGGTGCCCTTCTCTTGAACCCACCGTTCTTGTTGCAGAAAAAACTTACGGTCAAAGCAGTGAGCGATTGTGTCCTTATGTGAGATGAAATTGATAGCGCCAGCAACGAGGTCTGGTCCAGAAGAGAGTCGAGCTACTCCGGCGCTAAGCCAGCCGGGATGTGGGGTGCAATCGCCATCTGTGAAGGCTAGTATCTCTCCCTGCGCAATGCTGATTCCTTTATTGCGAGCCGCGTATGAACCGCCGCGGGGTTGTTGGCAAACAACGACCAAGAGTTCCTGAGCTACCTCAAGGGTGCCATCGGTCGACCCGTTGTCAGCGATAATTATCTCGTAGCGATCCTTGGGGTAATCAAGGGCTCGCAGCGCGCCGACGACGCTTGGGAGGCGTAACACTTCATTTTTGACCGGAACGATAATCGATACAAAAGGGAGCATATTCGAGCTTTTTTGGGTCTGGGTGCCACTCCTGTGCTGTTACCTGGTCGTACCATGGTCCGCCAGGATTATCCACCCCTACCAGCAGCGCTCTAGGTTGGACAAGGCGCAAGGCAACGATATACACTTCCTACGTTAACAGAGTGAGATAAACGGGCAACACAATGACAGCCGCAGAGGTGCTACCAATAACAGAAGGGGTTGTAGAAAAACCTAGGAGGCGATGGCCGGCTAGTCTGCGTTTGATAGCCCGCCTCGTGCATACACTATACCTTCAGCGTATCAACGGCTTTGTAGTGTCCGACATGCCGCATTTTGATAACGAGAGTACGCCGTATTTTGTTAAACGGCTCTCTAACGCGTCTACGTTCTTAGAGTACGGTGCTGGTGGTTCCTCTGTGCTTGCAGCGCGCATGGGGAAGAGTTTTGTGTCAGTTGATTCTGACCCATATTTTCTGCGTGCTGTTCAGAGAAAGATACTCGAACTCGGTCTGGACGGTGGCGGCGCGAATCGGCGTTTTAAATATATCAACATCGGACTTACCGAGCGCTGGGGGGTGCCGGTGAGTACCCGTCTAACGCCCCGCCGGCTTGCAGCATGGCGGGCTTATTTCACCGCACCTTGGGAGCAGAGTAGTTTTAAACCCGATCTGATCCTTGTTGATGGCCGCTTCCGTGTGGCGTGTGCCCTCACTTCAATCATGCACCTTGCTGACAGCAACGCGTGGACTATTCTCTTTGATGATTACCAGGGCCGCCCGCATTACTCAGTAGTTGAGCAGTTTGCATCGCTTGAGGCGATGGTTGGTCGCATGGCCGTATTTACACCGAAGCAGGGTATCGACCTTAACGCATTACGTGAATGCCTTGAGCAGCACGCATCTGATTGGCGATAGAAAGAATAGTAACTAACTCCAGGTGTTTTTTAATTGTAGAC
>JBIIHY010000006.1:0-22842 GCA_044235305.1 Bdellovibrionota bacterium | reverse complement strand
CGGCTCTGATGCTGCATGGACCGGGTAGAAAGGCACTCTTCGGGCAGATATCTGAAGTAGACTTTGTACTTACTTCATACGCGCTCTTGCGCCTCGATAGATACGAATTGGAGCGGTATGAATTCTCAT
The DNA here is from genome assembly GCA_044235305.1 of Bdellovibrionota bacterium. Classification (GTDB taxonomy): domain Bacteria; phylum Bdellovibrionota_C; class UBA2361; order UBA2361; family OMII01; genus OMII01. The sequence goes on along the minus strand of JBIIHY010000006.1, from coordinate 22,713 downwards.
ATGTAGTGCTCGACGAAGCTCAAAACATCAAAAACCCTGCCGCAACAACAACCAAGGCAGCGAAGGCATTGCGTTGTAGAAATCGACTAGCCCTCACGGGAACCCCGACTGAGAACCGCCCGATGGAGCTGTGGTCTATCATGGACTTCCTCCTTCCAGGCTACCTCGGCTCGCAGGACTTCTTCCGTAACAACATCGAGCGGCCAATTATGGAGGGTGGGACGGCAACTCAAGTGGCTCAGATGCTCAATGCGAAAACGCGACCGTTTATCCTGCGCCGCCTCAAAGCAGATGTAGAGAAAGAGCTACCACCGAAGATTGAGTCCGTCTTGCATGTGGACATGACCCCGAGCCAGAAGCAGCTCTATGGGCAGATACTTGCTGAGGTTCGACCAAAGGTATTCGACGCCGTAAAGAAGAAGGGTATCCAGGGAGCAAGCGTTTCCATCCTTGCAGCTCTTCTGCGGCTGCGGCAGGTGTGCAACCACCCTAACTCGATCGATGCACTGAGCGAGCTGCCAGGCTTTGACTCGGGCAAGTTTAACCTGCTTAAGGATCTCACAACTGAAGCCCTGGAAGCTGGTCGTAAGATCCTCCTGTTTAGCCAATTCCGAGGGATGCTCTCACTTATCCGCTCGTGGCTAGATGAGGTTGGCACTCAATATCTGTACCTGGATGGCACGACCAGAAATCGACAGGAATTGATCGACCAGTTCTCACAAGATGAGTCGGTTCGGCTTTTCCTGATTAGCCTTAAGGCCGGAGGTGCTGGATTAAACCTAATGGCTGCGGACACAGTCATCATTTACGACCCGTGGTGGAATCCAGCCGTGGAGAGTCAAGCTGTTGACCGTGCCCATCGAATTGGACAGAACAAGACCGTTTCGGTTTACAGACTCGTTACCGAGGATTCTGTAGAGCAGAAAATCATGTCTCTCAAATCAAAGAAATCGAAGCTTGTTGACGCGCTCATAAATGAAAATGGACTATCAACAATAAACTTGTCTAAGAACGATCTTGAGAGCCTGTTCAGTTTTGATGGCGGCGCATAAAATATATCTTTGGTGTTGCGGAGGGCTATTGAGGCTGTCCTCAAAGCACTAGGTACAGTTTTAAAACAGCCACTCCCAACGGTGACCCGTTGACATTAACGTAGCTACAGTCTCCTTCAGCTCCTTCTGCGATGATTCCGCTTGAAGTCCGAGACTTGCCCACAATTCCTGCGAGATCGTCTCCGAAGTCTCTGCTCGCAAATTCTCAATGATAGAAAACGCTGCCAACCATTGACGCGCATCCGGGTGCATCAGCTTTTGGTGTGCCTTGCTCATCCCGAATGCACCTATCCCGATGAGGGCATCGCGACCGCACCCAGCAGCCAAAAGAACCATTCCTGCTACATGCAAAGAAGCAGCGCCATATATCTCAAGCGTAATCTCATCAACGTGTCGACCCGCTGCCAGACCCTTCATAGCTGAGGCCGCCTGTTCAGCAGAGCCATGTGCGATAAGCACCGCGAGTCCTACCCGACCCGCAAAACCAGCGAACATAGCGCGACCAGAACCGAAAGTGTCACTCATCGCTCCGGCGAAGAAGCCTATCTGTGCGCGCAAAAGAGCGTCTTCTAGAACTGGACCCCAGACGGATTGCAGATCCTTAGTCTGCAACCGTCGACAGACCGCATGCATGACGGCGCATGCCGCGATAAGGTCACTCGGTACCACGTCTACAACCTCACGAACCGATGACAAATTACTACGGCCTCCCCTCAAAGTTGGGTCTTTTCCGATTGCCATGGCCAATCTCTTGAGCCCAAATAGCATCCCCTCGGAGAGTTTATTGACGTTATTCGCACGCCCTACGGTATAACTACATATGCGCCATATAATCTGCGGTACAGGCCTCTCTGTCTTAACAATCTCGCGAGCACGGGAATAAGACTCCTCAGCGCGCTCATCAACAGGATTCACGCTGCGCGTAAATTCAACCACTTCGCGCTGGCCATTCACTAGCTCCTGCGCTATGTGAGTGTCAAAGTCGTTTTGCGCAATAGATGAGATCTGTTCTGGCATACTGGGGTTATCGGCCTCCGACGGGTTCTTTAAACATATTTATGACTAAAATTGATTAACTAGCGGCTAACTTGCTGAATCCTTAACGGGAGTTGGTAGCGTCTTAAGTAAACGGTGCAAGAGGCAAGCTCTTGCCCGCTCGAAAAAGCGGTTGATTTACGAGCGAGATAAACGTTGTTTAACCAGGCAATACACTCGATGTATTTTCAGGCAAATTAGCCCGAAAAGCGCGTTTCTTTTGTTCGTTAGCGCCTGTTGAGAAGCTTTTAACTTGACGTAACCACTTGTTACTGTTTGATTTGTAGGATAGTTCACCATCGATCGATGTGTAAAAGGACGCTCACTATGGGTAATTCACGATACTGTTTAACCAAGGCCGACCTCGCAGATGCTATTTACGCTGCTATCGATATCGATAAGCAGAAAGCTGCTCAGATCGTTGAAGATTACATCGAGATTATCAAGGAGGCTCTCGATAAGGACGCCAAAGTTATGCTTTCCGGTTTTGGCTGCTACGAAGTAAAGTCAAAGCCTGCCCGTCGTGGCCGTAATCCACAAACCCGCGAGACGATAATCCTGCGCGCACGCAGAGTTGTTAAGTTTAAACCGAGCCAGCTATTACGCCGCGCCATCAACGGTGAAACGATCACCGACGAAGAGGTTGAGAGAGATTACTAGGGAAAGATCGCTCGGGAATTAGCACAACCTGTTACGGGGAATCTTCCCCTAGTTACATGCGCTGTCTGCAATCTTTGGTGCAACACGTACATTTCTAGCGGACCTGGAAGGTCCGCGGTCCATAATGCACGCGACTAGCCTAGGCTTCTAATAACGTGGCACGCTGTCTGTAGCTGCCGTTAAATGATTATGGCGCTCTACTGCCTTTAGGGTCCTTTAAGCGGCAGATCTTTTAGCTCCACGGTGGGATGGTCGATACCCCACGTTAACTGGGAAAGGTCACTCAGCAAACAGGAGCTTACTATGGAGAGCCATAGAGATAAGAGAAGCGAAGAGGGCGACATCGCACCGAAGCCTGGCTCTTTTGTGCGCATATGGTTAGGTTTCTCCGAGTTTTTGATCTTTTCGGGGACGGTTTTATTCGTTGCCTTGGTCCCTCTTTTTGTCTTACTGGGGCTACTTTATTCGAAAATGGGGGAAGACAAATCTCCAGGTATGGCGCCAGGTGGGATTTTTGTACGTTGGGATTTGCTTTTGGTTTACCTCGGTTTCTGGGGAGTAGCCATACTTCTGTGTGCCATTGGTTTTGCGACACTATTAGTTTGGCTGTTGCGCCGATTAGTTTGCAAACCAGAGGTAGCCAAGACGCCCTCTCATAATTCGGGTACGGTAACGCCCCCGTCGGCTGCGCCCTCCACCTCGGTTGGCTCCAATTTTATTTTTCTTTGCTTGATAGGTCTCGCCCTTCTCTCACTGGCCAATATCGGCGCGCTGATTCCCTTGGACTACGGTAAGCTGTGGATAGGAATACCGGTAATGGCGCTGGCATGGGCAATCGCGGGCCCTGGGTATGCCGCGGGTTCAGGTGTGGTGTTCTTAATGCTCCTTATTGGAGCATCCGCAGAGGCAGGAATAGTCGCTCTTGGGATTGTGGCATTCGCTGCATCCAAGCGATGGAGCAATGCAAAGCGACGAAGCTCGGGGGCATGATTAGCGGTAGCGATTGTAGCGCTGAGGTCCTATCTTTAGGGACACAACCCTCTGTCTTTGGATCAGACACGCACATTTCTAGCGGACCTGGAAGGTCCGCGGTCCGTGATGTAAGCGACTAGCCTAGGCTTTTAACCAGGCAGCAACCTTCTCCTTGATTGCTGAGGCGGTAAAGCCGAACTTCTCCGCCAACAACTCACCTGGAGCAGATGCACCGTAGTGGTCAATACCTACAACCAACAAGCGCTTGGCCGATACAAACGAGTGCCATCCTTGTGTTGAGCCTGCCTCAACAACCACAGCTGGCACATCAGACGGCACCAGAGCGCTCCTAAACGCCTCAGACTGAGCCTGGTACAGCTCAACACACGGCATTGATACTACGCGCGCATTTATACCCTGAGCTTCAAGCGCCACAGCAGCCTCTACTGATGCACCAACCTCAGAACCTGTAGCCACTATCACAACATCTGGCTTCTGACTCTCGCGCACAACGTATGCGCCCTTGAGGACATCGTCCGGTTTAAACGAAGCAGGCCTAGCAAGCACGGGCAGGTTCTGACGACTAAAGAGCAGAACGCTCGGTCCCTTCTTGTGCTCCAACGCTGCGTAGTAGCACATCGCAACCTCTACGCCATCCGCTGGGCGGTACACGTTTAGGTTTGGGATGAGTCGTAAGCTCATAACGTGCTCGATCGGCTCATGCGTTGGCCCATCTTCGCCAACCCAGAAGCTGTCGTGAGTAAAGATATAGAGCGCCTGCAGATGCGAGATAGCTCCAACACGCATCGCTGGCCTCATGTAGTCAGAGAACACGAGGAAGGTCGCCGTGTAGGGAATCCACGCCTGCGTATAGGCCAAGCCATTAGCAATCGAGCCCATGGCGTGCTCACGAACTCCAAAATGGATGTTCTTTCCGGCGAATCCATCGTGACCAACGTCACCTCCGTTCTTGATGTAGGTCTTAGTTGATGGGTCAAGATCCGCAGAACCTCCAACGAAGCCCGGAAGGTGCTTCGCTATCACCTGAAGCGCAACACCTGAGAGGTTACGAGTGGCATCCTTCTTGGGCTCTTTAAAAGCTGCCAAGAGGTCTTCCTTGAGTTGTGGCGGAATAGTTCGGTTTACCTGCGCGTCAAGTTGAGCAGCCAGTTCAGCCTTAGCACTGCGCCAGCTTGCATACTTCGCACCCCAGGCTGTGTGCTCAGCGGACTTCGTCTCAACACAGGCAGCACAAAAGTCGCGCACATCATCTGGCACGAAAAACTGCGCATCTTCAGGCCATCCGAGATTCTTCTTCGTCGCCTTGACCTCATCTGCCCCCAGCGGAGAGCCGTGCACGTCATGAGTGTTCTTTTTGTTCGGACTGCCGAATCCAAGCGTAGTCCTACAGCAGATAATGCTAGGCTTCTCTTTCTGCGCCAAAGCCTTATCAAGGCAGGCAGCAACCTCTTGCATGTTGTGTCCGTCGCAGCTCTGGACGAACCAGCCGTATGACTCATACCGTTTAGCAACTGATTCAGTGAAACACACCTCAGTCTCCCCGGCCAACGAAATCTTGTTGTCGTCGTAGAGGTACACTAGGTTGTCGAGCTTCATGTGACCCGCTAGCGATCCAGCCTCGCCGGATAGGCCTTCCATCAGGTCGCCGTCGCTTACGAGGGCGTACACTTTGTAGTTGAAGATATCACTACCGTACCGTGCTGCGAGCATCTTAGCTGAAAGCGCAAGCCCCACCGCATTTGCTGAGCCCTGTCCAAGAGGGCCGGTGGTGCTTTCTACGCCAGGGGTATATCCAAACTCTGGGTGCCCAGGGGTGATGCTCTCCCACTGTCGGAACTGCTGAAGCTGGGACATCGGCACATCGTAACCAAACAGGTGCAGGAGCGAGTACAGGATCATGCATCCGTGACCTGCGGAAAGCACGAATCGATCGCGGTTAAGCCACTGCGGGTCACGCGGATTAAAGCGCAGATAATTAGCCCACAATACCGAAGCGAAATCTGCTGCGCCGAGTGGCAATCCAGGATGCCCTGAATTGGCTTTTTGAATCGCGTCTATTGAAAGCGTACGAACGGCAGTCGCCAACCTTTGGGTCTTTGCTAAATCAAGCGTCATTGTGTCTCTCCGTGTCTGATAATTATCTTATTTGAAATTTTTCTACGGCGCTTATCGAGCTGGCTTCCACTTGATTGAACAACCGATCGAATGAACAAACTGCTGAGCAGGAACACTCCCTTCGAGCACAGCAGCAATAGCCTCAGAAAGATACTCTTTAGTAACCTTAGACGGATCTCGCGGGCTGTCGTTTACGGTACCGTGGAATACAAGTTTTTGACTGCGGTCAAATAGATACAACTCAGGGGTGCACGCTGCATCGAAAGCTTTCGCCACCTCCTGTGTCTCGTCATACAGATACGGATACGGCAACTTAAGCTGCTGGGCTTTCTCCTGCATCTTAGTAAAACCATCTTCAGGATACTGCACAGCATCATTGCTACTAATCGCAATCACCTTTAATCCATCAGGTAAAAACTTATTCACCGCAGCATTTAGAGCCGACTCACTACCCTTCACATATGGACAGTGATTGCAGGTAAACACCACAAGAGAAGCCGGTGCGCCTTCAAAGAAAGAGTTATCAACCATCGCGCCATCGACATTTAACAACTTAAACTGCGGCAGGGATGATCCTAGTGGAAACCGCTGACTGCTATTTTCTCGCTCCATGATTTGATTCCTTCGTGAATACAACCAACCCGGCCTTTCGCCCCTTGATGGTTACCATCCCGGGCCTCTTGTGACAAATGAATAATCTCTTCGCAAAGCGAAAAGCCAACCCTCATCACGACCCTCTGCTGGGCCAGTAAGACTAGCCAAACGAGTTGAATTTAGCGCTAACTCTATGCCCTTGCAGCTGCCTTAAAGTGGCGAGAGTGCTCCCTCAGAAAGCTCTCAACCTGCTCAGAGAACCACTCAGGATGCTCGATCATCGGCGCATGTCCGCATTTCTTGATCGAAACGAGTTTCGAGTTAGGTATCAGTTGATGGAACATCTCTGCCACTTCCATCGTAGTTACCTGATCGTCCTCGCCCCACAAGAGAAGCGTCGGACACTTAACTTGACCCAGCACATCTTTGAGGTTGTCCTTCTTGGCGCTACGGGCTGCGTGAATGAGGTTTAAAACGTGCTGCCGATCTTCAAGAATGCCGACTATCTCGCTGATAGCATCCTCAGTTATAAACTCCGAATTTACGAACACCTTTTGCATGTGCTCTTCAACAAACGCTCGCCCTGGACGGACCGGCAAAGAATCAACCGAGTGCTCGTACAACCCACTCGTCGCCGTAAGAATTAAGCAATCAACCAATTGCGGGGCAGCTAAGTACAACCGCAACGCCACGTGCCCGCCGAGCGAGTTACCGCACAACGCTACCGGCGCTATGTTGCGCGACCTGACAAAGTACTCTGTGTAGAGCGCCAAGGATTTAACCTTTACCTCAGACCGATGAGCTGTAAGAAGAGGGAAACTGAGCGCGATGGGGTTTGAGTACCTAGCCATCAGCGGCTGAACCGTATCCCAGTTTGATAACGCGCCGAATAGTCCGTGCAGCAGCACCAACTCAGGTGTACCACTGCCCATCTCAACTGTTTTGAACTCAGGCTCTTTCTCCTGCTTAAGCCACAATGGGTCAGCCGAACCGAGAACTGGGATCGAGTCTTTTAGAAACTGAAAGATGCCTTTAGCCATGCGGGCCTAACTACCTACTTCTTTGGTGAGCGAATTCCTATAAATAACTCCGGATACATAGTATATTGCCCGTATCCGTGTAAATACGCTGCGATTTAAACACTTTAGTGTGTGACCACAATAGTAGACATAAAATTCCGGTAGAAACGCCTTTTCAACTCGAGCAACCCGGCGAACCCCGCGGTGTTACTTGATATTTTACAATACATTTCTATATATCAACATCCAAACGATGGGCGTTTTCCTGGATTAGCTTGTACCGGTCGCTTGAATCTTTTCCTAACAAGCTCTCTAACATCGCCTCAACTTCACTAGCCTCGTCGATGTGAATTTGCAGCAGCTTACGGGTCTTAGGGTCAAGAGTTGTTTCCCAAAGAGTGTCAGGGTTCATCTCTCCCAAGCCCTTAAATCGGGTAATGTGTACCTTACCTCGCAACCCCCTCTCCTTGAGGACTCGCTCCTTCTCCTCATCGGAGTAGACCCAAACAACATCCTCCTTGGACCCGGACCCGAACTTGAGCCGATAGAGTGGTGAAATGCCGATGTAGAGGTGGCCTGCCTCAACAAGGGGTCGCAGGAACTTAAAGAAGAATGCCATCAGCAGCGCCGAGATGTGCATTCCGTCAGCGTCAGCATCAGTCAGGATGATAACTTTAGAATAACGCAGTTTATCGAGCCGGATATCTTTTCCAAGGCCACAACCGAGCGCTGAAACGAGATCAAGTAGCTCTCGATTCTCTTGCAACTTTGCTTGCGTGGTAGCAACTGAATTAAGGATCTTTCCACGCAGAGGCAAAACGGCCTGAATCGACCGGTCTCTTCCCTGCTTGGCACTTCCACCCGCTGAATCTCCCTCAACGATAAAAACTTCTGACAACTCCGGTTTAGTCGATGAGCAATCAGCGAGCTTTCCTGGGAGATTTAAGCGATGGCTGATTCCAACTTTACGACTAACGCTCTGAGACGCCGAGCGAGCCGCAGCACGAGCCTTGGCTGCCAAGGTAATACGCTCAATTAACGCCGTGGCAACACTTGGCTTTGAATTGAGCACGTTCTCAAATGTTTTAACTAGAGCATCAACTGGAGATTCGATCTCTGGATTATTGAGCCGATCCTTTGTTTGCCCTTGGAACTGAAGTTGGCTCACTGCTCCTGGCACACTCACCGAAAGCACAGCAACGAGCCCTTCGCGGATATCCTCACCGGTCAGCTTAAGCCCCTTGGGCAAACAGTTGTGAACTGACATGTAGTTACGCAGAGCTTTACTTAATCCCGACTTAAAGCCGTCCTCGTGCGTTCCTCCGCCTTTAGTGTGGATTCCGTTCACATACGAGAAAACTCGCTCTTGAGTCGCTTCAGTCCAACAGAAAGCGACTTCAATCTTGATGCCGTTAGCTCGATCTAAATCGAAGCACTCACCGCCGATCGGGGGCTGATTTGATATCTCAAGTAGGGATTTTAAAAATGATTTAATACCCTCGGGATAGAAGAAGGTCTTCTCGGTGTCATCTTTCTCATTCTTAAAGATTATCTTTAACCCCTTATAGAGGAACGATTTCTCTTCGATAATCTTCTCAAGACGCTCTGTTGAGAACTCAATATTCTTGAAGATCTCATTATCGGGACGGAAAAATATGCGCGTTCCTTTCTTCCGCGACGCACCTATTTTTTTGATAGCTCCATCCGTCTTTCCGCGAGAGAAACTCTGCTTCCACTCAAACCCTTCACGGTAAACAGTCGCCTCAAGCTTCTCTGAGAGTGCATTCACGACCGACGCACCCACACCGTGCAACCCTCCTGCGGTGACGTAGTTATGGTCGCTAAACTTACCCCCGGCGTGGAGCGTTGTAAGAATTATCTCCAACGCTGGTTTCTTAAATTTAGGGTGGATATCAACCGGAATACCTCGCCCGTTATCCTCGATGGTTACACTCTCGCCATCCTTGTGCAACGTGACTGTGATGGTGTTAGCGTGGCCATTCATGGCCTCATCGACGGAGTTGTCGAGGATCTCTTTTACTAGGTGGTGCAAGCCAGCCGGACCATCTGTGCCACCGATGTACATTCCAGGGCGCTTGCGAACAGGCTCCAAACCCTCAAGCACCTCAATATCGACCGCGCTGTATGAACTTCCCTTCGCCATCGTTCTCTCCAACCCAAACTAATCTTCTGTAACTGTAGCACCAGCGATCTGATCGCGCGAATACACCTTAGTGCCCTTAAGAGCACGGTGGCCTTTGGTGACCTCTGAGAGCGGCACATCCTTTGTCTTCCCTGACTTCAGATTAAGGATGAGCGTGCCTTTGAGTTTCCCCTTCTTCACACCACAACAAGCCACGATCGCATCACCATCTCGAACGCCCATCAGCGAAACACCCACGGCAGCCGAGTCGCGAACAGGTATATCGGCCTGCGGTATCGCAAGCCCTGAACCTTCCTGCGTGATGAAGATGACTAGCGGAGCAAGTGGCTCTACTGCTGCCATATACTCACCATCCCGCAGCTTCATGACACGACGTCCAGTTCGCTTCGTTTGGCTCAGCTCAGTAAGGGTGAGCGCAAACCCTGTCCCTTGGTGACCAACGAGTACTACGGTATCACCATCCTTTAGACTAACATCTGAGCCGATTGATACCGCCGCATTGCCAAGGGGCAACTCACCTTGGGTCGCCTGGCTCGAGTTTGACTCACTCTGATTGGCACGAATCCCGTACGAGGCAACTATACGCTCGCCATCCTTAAACTTGAGGATCTTCTGTATCGGGGTACCGTACCCGCTAGAGGCTGGGAAATCAGACACCTTCAACACAAACAGCGTCCCCTGACTCGTAAACAGCGCAACCGAATCAAGCGTTGTTAGGGCGTGCGCTGATAATAGCGCATCCCCCTCACGCATACGGGTTGAGGAAAGGTCGTTTGTTCGCCGGATTCGCTTAATCCAACCATCAGTTGTAACGATGGCGTGTACGTCTTCTTGCACAACGTACTGAGTCTCATCGAACTCAATGTCGACGTTATCTTTAACCAGCTTACACCGACGCCTATCGCCGAACTTCTCTGAGATGGCCTCGAGATCTTCGCGGACGATCTGCTCGATTGCATCTCTGCTCTTCAATATACGGTCGATCTCTTTGACGCGCTTCTCTTTCTCAGCTAGCTCCTTACGAATCTCATCGATATTAGTGCGCGAGAGTTGATAAATGCGCATATCAACCACGGCGAACGATTGAATCTCTGTGAGCTTAAACCGGGCTCTTAGCTTCTCTGCTGCATCACTACGCCCGTCACTCTTACGCACGATCTTGAGCGCCTCATCGAGAGCATCATAGATGATAGCAAGTCCTTCAAGGATGTGGATACGCTCGAGCAACTGCTTGCGCTCAAAGGACAAGCGTTTCTCAGTGACTTCCGCGCGGAACGAAAGGAATTGCTGCAAGCACGATTTGAGCGATAGTAGCTCTGGCTTGCAGGCACCTCCCTGAGTTGGCACAAGCGCTGTAAGGTTCACTGCAAAGTTTGACTCAAGTGGCGTGTTCTTGAAAAGGTAAGCCATAGCCACCTCTGCATCCGCACCCGATGCAAGCTCAAGCACGATTCGCACCTCATCGGTTGACTCATCGCGCACATCGACAAGCTGCGGCACCTTGCGATCAATTATAAGCGCCGCAATCCGCTCAACGAGAGTGGACTTATTAACAGCATACGGAATCGTGGTTACAACTATAACCTGCTTCCCGCGCGCCTGCTCTTCAACTTCCCAATCACCGCGCATACGAACTGATCCGCGACCAGTCTCGTACATCTCCACCAGCTCTTTCTGCGTATTAAGGATGCTGCAACCAGTTGGAAAATCGGGCGCCTTAATCGTACTGACCAGCTTCGATGTGCTTAACGAAGGATCCTTAGAAAGCTCGATCAGTGCCTTAATAGTGTCCTTGAGGTTGTGTGGCGGAATGCTCGTCGCCATGCCGACGGCAATACCGGTGGCTCCATTTATGAGCAGGTTGGGAACTCTACTTGGAAGAACAACCGGCTCAACAACCGTTGCATCGAAGTTATCACGAAATGCCACCGTCTCTTGGTCAATCTCTCCGATTACCTCAAGGGCAAGCTCGCGCAATTTTGCCTCAGTGTAACGGTAGGCTGCTGCGTTATCCCCGTCGAGCGAACCAAAATTTCCCTGTCCATCCACAAGCGGATACCGCAACGAGAAATCCTGTGCCATACGGACCATGGCTTCGTAGCAGGCAACATCCCCGTGCGGATGGAAGCGGGCCAATACCTCTCCGACCACGGCGGCTGACTTCCGGTGGCTCGAAGACGGCTTCAAATTAAGGTTTTGCAGCATGGCGTACAGGATACGGCGCTGTACGGGCTTCAACCCGTCACGCACATCCGGAAGGGCTCGGCCTGACACTACGCTAAGCGCATACGTGAGGTATCTATCCCGAGATTCCTGCTTTAAACTTGTCTGAACTGTGGCCATGAAGCTCCTCAACTACTGCTGTGGCATCAAAAAACGTCCGTATCAAATAATGATACTGTACCTAACGCCCGATTATCGTGGCGCCTATTTGTACTACGAGAGATGCTGCTGGGGAATGGGTTTTTACCCATTAAGGTCGGATGTACTGCCGTGGAGTGAACAAAAAAAACGCGCCCCGTGGGGCGCGTTTAACGAAACGTAACGTCTCAGGCTTGTATTACAGACCCAAGCGAACACCTGCGAGCAGGGCTACGTTAGTGTCGTTGGTGAGATCTCCACCGACCTTAAGAGCCACGTTCTCAGCAACTGTGTACAAACCAGTTACGCCGTAAGTCCAGTTACCTGTTCCAACACGGTCGTAAGTGATGTTTGCGTTACCTTCGAAAGTCTCAGTGATGAGGCTACGAACTCCAACACCGGCGTAAACGCCATTCATGTCCGAATTCGTAAGGTCTGCAGCATTGTCATCAGCGTGAATACCTCCGACACGACCTACGAGGTCGATACCGTTACAATACTCGTAACGACCAAGTCCGCCGTAACGGAATGTGTCGTTGTTACGGATAGTTTGGTTGTTGTCAGCGTATGCATAACCGCCTTCAAATGCGAAATTATCAACGATAGTGTAAGAAACCTTCGCATCTAGACCGTTCGTGTTATCAATCCCGTCCTTGTCGATGTACTGCCACTGATAAGCAGCATCTACGTAATTGTACGTCATGAGGGGGTCCGCTGAAGCAGCGGAAGAAAAGCCTGCGACTACAACAGCAGCCAAGCTAAAAAACTTTTTCATATCACATATTCTCCCAAAATAAGTTCTAACGAACTCACACACGCGGACTATTTCAAGGAAAGGTCTCTTCGACAACCCTAAAATTTTCGGCTCACTGATATGGCCCACAGGCCAGCGAGCACAACTTTTTATTCGGCTGTACGAACACTTACTATTGTAGGGAGAGTCTTTTGACCATCTCTACTGGGGCGCTTTCAGCTTCGGATACTATCTAACAAATCAATAACTTTAATAACTTACCCGAAGAAAACCTAAAGGCTTGCCGTGCCCCTGAGCCTGACGGTGCAACTGCGGGTAACCCTGTTAGGCACCACCCAAGGCACCTTGCGGGCAAGAATCATAGGAACACAATATGAGTAACACCATTCAAGCAAACTGCGTTTATCCAAACTACTTTTCCGACGTCGTTGCACCAGCGGTGCGCGAGCGGCTACCCGAGGCGGGAAGCTGGGGCGGTCAGGCTATAGACCACCTTACAAATGTCGGGCCATTCGTTGACACCTTATCACGCGAGCTGTGTGAGGACGGTCGATTGAGCAAGGAGAGCGCAAACAACGCCGTGGGCTTCATCACCCGCTCAAGCACATCGGCAGTAGTAGCTGGCGGCACTCTCAGTCTAGCAGCCGTTGGGCTCGTTGTTGGTTCCCCGGCTGTCGCAGTTGGAGTGGGCATCGCTGGGCTTATACTCCTGCCGCCACTCGTTGAGAGAGTAGTGAAGGGTGCAGCAAACTTTGCTGGAGAGCTACTTCAGGGTGTCAAGGATCGGCGCTAGCGATGAGGCCGTAACACCTTAAAAAGATTAGGGAGTTACCAAAGAGCTCTAGGGAAGCTGGCAACCACGAGCTTTTTGGACCTCCCCGCAACTGAAAGGAGCCAAATTATTGAGCTTTTCGCGCCTCAATCCGACCCCTTTAGCTGTAACGGAAAACCTCACCAAGCGGGGTCGAAAAGAGAGGAGCACAGGCAATGTCAAAGACGATTCTAGTTGTTGAGGACGATCAAGACCTGCGCGCCGTAACGCTTGTTATGCTCAAAGCCCTCGGGTTTACGCCGGTGGGTTTTGACAGTGCCAAAGACGCAATCAGCTACCTTGAACAGAACTCGGTGGATCTCGCTCTCCTCGATGTGATGATGCCAGACATCAACGGATTTGAACTGCTCCAGTACCTCAGAAGCGATGAACAGCTCTGCGACATACCGGTCATCATGGTGACCTCTAAAGACGGAGACGCCGACGTATTAACCGGGTATCAAAACGGGGCAGACTACTACATCACCAAGCCGTTTACCCGCGAACAGCTACGGTTTGGAATTGAGCTGTGCTTGTAAGGCTGAAGAACTGATAAGTCCTCGCCTCCCTCTGTACTTTTGGACCGCTATGCAGTACGCATCCTCCTGCAATGAGAATCCAAACCCCTTTTAGGCTCACCGACAGCGACCGTTTCATCACCTTTGAAGGTATTAATGGCTGCGGCAAAACTACCCTGCACCGGCTGGTATCACAAGGATTAGCAGCAGCAGGCCACACCGTGCTCGACACACGCGAGCCCGGTGGAACACCGCTTGGAAAAGAGATTCGAAAACTAGTCCTTGAGTGGCCTCACGAGAAGATATCCTCGCGAGCAGAACTACTTCTCTTCGCGGCCGACAGAGCAGAGCATGTAGAGAAGGTGATAAATCCAGCACTCGCTCAAGGCGCATGGGTCCTTTCTGACCGATACCTTTTTTCAACAGTAAGCTTTCAGGGGTACGGCAGAGGAATCAATCGCACCTGGATCGATCAAGCAAATACCTTGGCAGTACAAGGACGACTACCTGACCTCGTCATCCTTCTCGACCTCCCCGTATCTGAAGCGTTCAAGCGAATCCAGGGACGAAAAGATGGTGGCCGGGACTCGTTTGAGGATGAAGCCATCGAATTTCAGCAACGTATCCGCGACGGCTTCTTAGAGTGTGCAGACACCTCACCAGTACCTTTCCTGGTCCTGGATGCAACGAAGAAACCTGAGGAGTTGGCGGCTGAGAGTCTGGCGGTTTTGCGGGGCAGATAGAAAACCCTTCCTTACACCGCCCTATTGCAATATCCTTGAAAGATTGTGGCTTCAATTATTGGACATCTTCATCAACGGGACGGATTAGCTGAGCTTGCGCGCTCGGAGAAGCTCCCTTCTACCCTGCTCATGACGGGCACTAAGGGGATCGGGAAGAGTCTCGTAGCACGGGAGCTGGCGGCTCAACTGCTGTGCGAACAGAAACACCAGACCCCTCGCGGCGGTTGCGGCTCGTGCAAACCATGCTACCTAATCAAAGCAGGGAATCACCCAGACCTTCACACCTTACACTTCGGTAGTGAAGAGGGGGTAAGTGTTGACGATCTGCGACAGACCCTTGAGGGCTTAAGCCTTCGAGCTTTTATGGGCGGCAGAAAAGTTGCTCTCTTTGATGACGTGGACTCTATCTCAACGGTCGGCGCCAACATAATTCTAAAATCTCTGGAGGAACCCCGCGCCGAAACATTTTTTATCCTGGTTGCGTCGAACCCATCTCGACTCCCGCAAACGCTCCTCTCTCGGTGTCAGCGTTGGTTCTTCGATCGGCTAACCGTGCCAGAGATTCGAGAGATCATAAAGAATCGCGGCGAGGAAGATGTAAGCGATACCCTTGCCATCCTAGCAGACGGCTCAGTATCAGCTATCGCCACGATAAAAGATCGCTCACAGATGTGGGTTGAGATTCAAGACACCCTTGAGAAGGCGCATCGCGGTGACGCCTCTGCCGTCGCAGCGGCAGGGCTATCGTGGGGCAGTGATAAGAACTTAGTTCACGAGCGATTTACCTTCCTGCGCTGCGCTATTCGCGCTAGACTGGTACAAGATGCCGCAGATAGAGACGCTGCTGCGGTATGGGCTCACGCTCTTCAAAATACGCTCGACGCCACCTACCTAGCTACCGAGCGTCACGTTAATCCGACTCTCTGTTTTGTTCGAGTCCTCTCAAGCTGCGACAAGAGAAACGCTGCCGCCTATCAACGAGCCCCGAACCTCTCCCAGACCCTTGGCGACGAGGTGATGTGATAGATGCGCGGGCTTCAGTCTAAACCCAAAGACACTGCAAGAAAGACACCCGCTGCTAGCTGGTTGTTTATCTTACTGGCAACAGTCTCGCTTGGATGCTTTCTCTCCCCATCGTTGATAGATTTTGAATCAGTGCCTCTTCAAGCTCCACTGTATCACCACACCATTGCCCACCGCGGCTCGCTCCATCAGGGCCTACCGGACAATTCGTTACCTGCTCTGCGGGAAGCGCTCAGATCTGGGGTGGATTTTCTTGAAGTTGATGTGCGACAGGCACTCGACGGCACCCTCTATCTTTTTCACGACGGCTCGCTACAACGAGGGAATTTCTCTTCACCTTACGAACTGAAAGGCAGACGCGTTCAGACGCTCTCGGCTGACGAGCGTAATTCAGTAAGACTAGACGAGGCAGGCGCAATCAAGATCCCGACCCTGAAAGATGCGCTGGATTTGATTGCAGAGAGCAGATCCGCCGTTCTACAACTTGACCTTAAAGGCGAATCGGATGAACTCCTTGATTCAGTAATCAGTCTTCTAAAACAAGAACAAAGACTTTCTCGAGCTGTAATTCAACTAAAAGACCCCGGCCGCATAGAGCGCATCCGCGCTACGGAGCCTACAGCTCGAATACTTGCACGATGCAAAAACATGCAGGAACTAAACCGTGCAATCGCTGCGCAGGTAGAATTTGTAGAGCTCGAGCGATGGATAACCGGAGAGGCTGTTACCACGTGCCACAATTCTCATATCGCCGTCGTCTTCAACGTCTCTGCTCCCCCATACGACAACTACGAAACCTGGCAATTCTTCCGCGCTCGGGGCGTTGACTCTATTATGACGGACCATGCAGTGGCGGCACAGGCAGCAGGGCTTATACAGCGGCAGGCTTCCCCGCAATAATCTTCCGCAGGAAATCTAGCTGAATCTCAGCCCACATCCGATAACCACTCGGATTAAAATGCATATCGCCGGGAATATAAATTTCCGCAGGTGCTCGTCCCGCTAGCTGTTCCCTGAAAGCTTCCACTGGATTGAGAAAAGGAACTCCCTCCCCTTCACACACTACAGCTAATTCCTTCATCGGCCGCAAACTCCAGAAACCTTCAAGCTGCTGCCTGTGCGGGACGGCCGTGACTACCACCTGCGCACCCTGCTCTTTAGTTACTCGTATAGCCTCACGCAGCATCGACATGCTCCACTCAACATCAGCTTGTGTTGAGGGGCTCCAGCTCTCCGAGCACCATGCAAAAAGCGGCGGAGCCGCTCCGTCCTGTGGCCCTACCCGACGCTTTTTTATATCTGCAATAACATCGAGAACAAACCGAACGGCCCGAGATGCCCCACTCAGTCGAAGAATAATCCCGTGAAGCAATGAGAGCTTCTCCAAACCTTTCTCTGTCCGGCGGTGAGTAGCTAGTGCGGGATGCCCAGGCGCACAACCGAGTAGCTCACCTGAGGCAGACCTTTGAAGAGTGGCGCGATAAATCGAATCATCAAAGACATCGGTCATATCCACATTAATGACCACCAAGTCAGGTTGAAATGCGAGCAGCTTTGTTTTGAGGAGCAGGTAGTACAGTGTCGGGGCATACGAACTGGTTCCTGTATTAATGACCTCTACAGCGGAAAAACCTCTCGGATTGAGGTGCTTCCCCACGATTGTTGGAACCGCATCCTCCTCAGGACAGGTGCCTTCAACAAATGAGTCCCCAACGTATGCAACCCGATATACTCCTGGTCTCTTCTCCTGTGCAAAATCATACGAAGCTAGCCACCCCTGGCCGTTGATCCTACGGGTGTATGGCGGCACACCCCTACTTTCATAGTTAGGGGTGTAAAGCGTTGCGTTCGGTACCCAGGTATGATTGAGCACTGGATCGGTTTGTACAACCACCGCTTGCCCCCTATAGAACACTCGAACGGCACCCTCAGCAACGAGAAGAAAAGCAATCGTGGGACCAAACCAAATGCAGAAACTCAGCAAATAACTCGTCGCTCTCTTCTTCACCACACCCCCTTAACCCGCTAGACTTTCTCGTTCCGTTAGCCCACACTATCCCCTTGTTGTGAACTAACTACGAGGAGTTATGAGTACCACCCCACAAGACGACACTACTACCGCCACGCAAGCTGCTACAACACCGAACTCACCTCAACCTTCGTGCACTATCACGGCGTGTAGCACGAGTGAAAACACCCCAGTGGCTCCTGCGGCGGATGATGAGATCGACATTGACCACTTCGCTCGTGTTAAACTCCGAACGGCTACCGTTGAGGCTGTTGAGCCCCTTCCGAAGTCAAAGAAGCTCTATAAAATCCAGGTTGATGTTGGGGATCTTGGCAAGCGGCAGATCGTTTCGGGTATCGCTCTGCACTACACCCCAGAGCAATTAATCGGGAAGCAGATAGTCATAATCGTCAATCTTAAGCCAGCAAAACTAATGGGCGTTGAAAGCCAGGGGATGCTTTTAGCTGCCTCTACTGAAGGGGACACCGCACTTGCTCTACTAACACCAGATAAGCCGATTACTGCGGGCTCTCGCGTTAGGTAGAGAACACCTCCTTCGGAGAGCTATGCTGCACCAATGACCAGGCCGACGGATATCATCGACTCTCACGTCCACCTCGACGCGCAAGCGTTCGATGATGATCGCGACGCGTGCATTCGGCGCGCCCTAGCTGCGGGTGTATCCACGATGATCTCGATCGGGGCCGGGTATGGTGGACTATCTTCTGCATACAAAGCTATCGAGCTAGCAGAGAAGTATCCGTTTATCTGGGCAACTGTTGGGGTACACCCGCACGATGCAGATGGAGCCTTTGATATTCAGATACTACGAGAGCTTGCAAAACACCCCAAAGTTGTCGCCATAGGCGAGACCGGTCTCGATTTTTTCAAAAAGCTCTCGGAACCTGAGCGACAGTACCAGGCTTTCAAAACGCAGATTGAACTCGCAAAAGAGGTTAAGAAGCCCTTAATTATTCATTCGCGTGACGCAGGCGAAGAGTGTTTACGCGTTCTTACTGAACATGATGCTAAGCAGGTCGGCGGGGTATTTCACTGCTACGCCGAAGATGCCGCCTTCGCTGAGCGCCTGTGGCAGATCGGTTTTTACGTCTCGTTTCCAGGTGTCATTACTTTCAAAAAGAGCGACCGCACTCGCGCGATATGCTCCGAGGTCCCCCTGGAACAAATCTTGATTGAAACAGACGGCCCCTTCATGGCCCCTGAACCGCATCGCGGCAAACGGTGCGAACCAGCTTTTGTCGTCGAGACCGCCAAACAACTCGCTGCAATAAAGGGGCTTACCTTAGAGCAAACGACTGCGATAACCTCAGCTAACACACGCGCTCTTTTCTTTCGCTCACGAGGTGCTTAAGCCATGACAGACTCACCCGTACTAGTTAATAGCTCTTCGGCCATCGTCGAAATTACTATCAATCGACCGCAGCACCGAAATAGCCTTACGGCTGAAACAATTACAGCGCTGCGCAGTGCTTTCGATAGTGTCAGTAGCATCCCTCATGCGCGATGCGTCCTGTTCTCAGGTGCAGGTACTGAGGCGTTCTGTGCAGGCGCAGACCTCGTTCAACTAGCTAGCTCACAATCGCCAACTGACCGAAGGATTTTCTTCGATTCGATCGCAGCTCTGATTGAGTCGATGGCGCGTTGCCCAGTGCCAATAGTCGGCATGGTACATGGATTTGCTCTGGCTGGTGGATGCGGATTGGCGGCTGCGTGCGATCTGACTCTAGCCGCTGACGACGCACAGTTTGGACTTCCAGAGGTTGCTATCGGCCTTGCACCCATGGTGGTCATGGCGCCAATCGTGCGTGCCGTAGGTCCAAAACGCACAGCTCACCTAGCACTCACTGGAGAACGAATTAGCGCAACCCAGGCGCTCACGTATGGCCTCATCAACGAGGTTGTAGCCAAGGGCGACTTAGAGAAGCGCGCCCGCGCGGTATGCGCGACGATAGCTACTCAGAGCCCAGCGGCGATTCGAGCAACTAAGGCTGCACTGTCTGACGTTACAGAACGCGAGTACCCTGCATTTATGCATGAGCTAGCCGACCGAAGTGCTATACTAAGCGTAGGCGATGAGGCACGAGAAGGTATTGCCGCTTTTTCAGAGAAGCGCCCCCCTGCTTGGCGATTGCCACCACAAACAACTGGTAAGTCATAAGAGGCAGCGATGAAACTGGGGCGCTTTACCATCCAAGAAGTTCTGTTTGGAAGCTTCCGCCTTGATGGTGGATGCATGTTCGGCTCGGTTCCGAAGAACCTGTGGTCCAAATCGATCGTAGCAGATGACGAGAACTGCATACCCCTGGTGTGTCGCTCGCTCTTGATTCGAGATGGAGTGCGCACATTCCTTATTGATGTTGGCATGGGGGAGAAGTGGAGCGAAAAGCAACGTGAGATCTTCGCTATACAAAACACACCACTCACCATGTGGGGTTTTAACCGCGATGAAGTCACAGACATCATCTTAACGCACCTGCACTTCGACCACGCAGGAGGCATTACCCACTACAACGCAACTAACGAAGCTGTGCTCTCGTTCCCCAAAGCTCGAATCCACCTTCAAGAAGCCAATTGGATACATGCACAGAATCCAACACCGAAGGATCGTGCTAGCTACCTGCCAGAAAATGTCCTCCCTCTCAAGGGCTCACTCTTATCACTCTACAAAGGAGACACAGAGATCTACCCAGGAATAACAGTACACCGTGTCGATGGACACACCCCCGGGCAGCAGTGGATTGAGATTCACGATGATGGAGCTTCACTGTTCTTCGCCACTGACCTTATTCCCACCGCGCACCACATCTCACTCCCCTACCATATGGGTTACGATGTATGCGCAGCGACGCTGCTTACAGAGAAGAAGGAATTCCTCGAGCGTGCAGTCAATCAAGACGCCATCGTGTGCTTTCAGCACGACCGAGATACACCAGCAGTACGAGTCACACGTGATGCACGCGGACAGTACGTGGTCAAAGAAAGGGGGTTTGCTCTGGATTAAGGGCCGTCGGAGAAGCTGGGCCGGGAGGGTTCAGTTTTGTTAGTTGCCTCGGTGCTGGCACAAACATTTAGCGGACCTGGAAGGTCCGTGGTCCGTGTCGGCTTCGCCCACGGGCCCCGCTGATGCTACCTTTTACCCTGCGGGTCACCGTAAAGGTAGTGCTTTATGCGCTTCGCGTACGGCGCTACTTTAGCGGCAACTGCATGGTATGCTCTGCCCCTCACCGTTGGTCGAAAGATAAGCGCTGTTCCGTGAAGCCTCTCCTCGCCGGCCCACAGACTCTTGTGCCTGCCCCTGCCTCCGAGCAAGTCATATACAGCAACTCCCCGCTCAACAAGGTCACGAATCGCATAGGATGCTAAAATCTGCCCTGGAGAGCACCGAGCATAGCCCTCATCATATGCAATCTTTGGCGAGAAGCATGCACCCCCAACAACAAACGCCATCTCCATCGCCACAAGCTTGTTACCAGCCTCTAGTGTGCACATGCGCAAATGTCCGTGTTGAGAGGCCGCCTGCAATACCTCTCGATAAAACTGAGTCACTACCGGGCTACATTGAATTGCACCGCCCGCCCTTCCCTTCCATCCTGCACCTTCAAGACGAAGGAAATTGCTGAAGAGGTCTTCAGAGAAGGTGTCATGCACCTTAAACGAGACCGCACCCGCTTCCCTAAGTCGTCCCTCATATTTTTTAAGTCGTTTACGATCAGACTGATACTTTAGTGGACAGTTCTCAAAGGGCTCTCGTCCCTGTTGAGGCAAGGTAAGGTAAGGACTTATAAGAGTTGGCCACCACGCAGTTAGAAAGCCGTCCTGCTCCGCATGCCTAATTACTGACATAAAGGCCCCATCGCTAGGAACAGTCCGCACCTCGAGAGCCGACCACTGCGAGTAATCCTTTAGACAATTCCAAACCGCGAGTGAAACACGCTCTCGCTCGCCAGCTGAACATACAAGGTCAAATCGACACGAGTGAAGCCCCGACAAACTACCAAGAGTCTTTGCAGGGATGTATTTCAAGAAATTACTTTGACGCATCAAGGGCAAAATCCCTCGCACGTTTTTGCCAGAACGTGTAACCACAATCGGAAAAGGCTTTCCTCCGGCAAAGGTCTTTGCAAAGGTTTTAAACCAGTAGGGTTGAAAAAATGGCACCTGACTCTGCTGCTCAGCGGCGAAGGTTTGCCACTCTGGTATCAGCCCTTCAAGCTCCGAAGCGCCTATTTCATGAAGCCTCGCACTGACTTCATCCGAAGAGGCGCTCGCCGGGTTGTGCACGGCAGCATCACTTCCAAGATCCAACATTTTTTTCGGATAAATTACTTGGCTCGTATACATATAGAAAGTCGGTAGAGGCTATACGAACCTCATCTGCATTGGCATGACCACTGTCAGCAACTGCATGATCTCGTTCAAGATTGAAATTCCTTAAGATGCTCCCCTAAGCTACCGAGCGCACATACTTCTCGTACTCACGCTACGGGGCCACGTTAACTAACCCGTATTTTTCACGAAGCTCGCTGCGCTCCGGAATTTGCAAATGCATCCATGCATTTGTTAGCCCGAGGAGTAACGCGCTCGAATTCATCAGAGCCTTGTTGGAGGAAAGGTTGCGGATAAAGTGTCCACTCTCAAGCATACACTTAGCAAGCTTTCCGCCTCCCCGTCCCGGGAAAACATTGCACGACTAAGCTACCTAGGTGATTGCATCGCCTGTCACCTCTCCCCAAGTTCACATACTAGAGCCATAGAAGGTATCTATTCTGGCTGTATTCCCTTTATAGAAGGTGGATCTTCGACGTTTTTAGTGGGTGCTTTTTGATGACATCGGGCCGTGAA
>JBIIHY010000147.1:0-7423 GCA_044235305.1 Bdellovibrionota bacterium | reverse complement strand
TATACTAACCTAGTCGGTCCGAGGCCCGCCGGACGTTGCGATGAGGTAATCAAAGACGGTTTGGCGCGAGCTGTTATGCAGAGTTGGAGTTTGCAGACGGCCCCCTGTGCTTGGAAGGAAATCTACACTGATTCACCTAGGCCCGCTGACACATGTGAGTTAGGGCTGGATCGGAAGAGCCTCATAAAAAGCACGGGTCGATTCGACGGGGCGCTTTGTTCGTATAAGATGCAAGCGGTGGCGGGGTATCCAAAGCTGAAGCCAAGCGATTGCAACGAATGCACAGCAGATACCTCTCTGGCCACCTGTGATTGGGTGCGGCCAGTGGCGAAGGTTTGTGAGAAGCCCGCCGAGATAAGCACACTTACGTGCCGCGTGGGCGGCGATGGAACGTTTGGAATCGAGGAGCGGTCTGTCTTCTCAGTGGACCAGTGTCGATTCAATATCACCACCACGGAGGTGCCGCGACCAAAGGATTCCTGTTTAGAGCGCACCAAGGGTAGGGAGGCGGTGGTCACGAAGGCTAGCGACTTTGTTTTGACTGAGGACAAGAAAGGATGCAGGTGGCTTTTCGAGGATACTACAATTAAGGGCGGGCCACCGAGCTGTCGATTTGACGGAAAAACGGGGAAGGCATACCGGGATCTCTTTGAGCTATCGGAATCGTGTGTTTACGACGTGCGCTCTCAGGAGATACCGAAGCCCGCGCCTGAATGTTTTGATTCGGGTTTTAAGAACCTGGTGCTGCGACAAGCAACCACTTTTGATGCACGAGCTGGACTCTGTGAGTGGAATACAGGTGACACTAATTCCACTAAGCCAGCGAGCGCTGGATGTAAGGTATCGGGGGGCGTCGGAACCTATACTCCAGTTAAGATAGTCTCTGACCTGCAGACTGTTCCCCCAGTCTGTAGATGGGAGGTGGGGGCTCCTTCGGTTGTAATTGCGTCAGATAATACATGTGAATACAAACCAGGGATTTCAACGCCGTCTGAGAGTGAGCTCAGCAGTATGTCGGGACAGGAGTTAGACCAGCTCATCTCAAAACTTGGTAGTTTGACGCTCACAGAGTATGCGATAGATCCGCAGACCTGCTCGGAATTGAAACAAGAGTATGTGCGGTATTGGCCGCAGGAGCTTTCGTGTGAAGATAGCGGACGGAAAGAAACCTGGACTGCTCATGATAGCCTCTTACCGGTTTTGAATGGTGTGAGAGTTGAGCCATGTAGTTGGGTCGGAAAACAGGAGTCTTGTGTCGAGCTCCCCCCCAGCCGGCCCCCAGTACGAGCGCCGGTAGGTGGAGGAGCGGTGAGTGTCCCTGCACCCCCTAAGCCTGCTTCGCCCCCTTCGCCTCCCGCGCCCGCAGCGCCTGTGGCGCCAGCTAAGTGCAATTACTACACAGTCGCCTCAACAAACTTTATCGGTTCCAATACAGGGCTAAACTACACGGCTGGGGCGGTGCGCAGTTGTATTCAAAGTCGCCTTACCTGGGCGACGGGTGAATGTGCGAAAAAGAAGCTCGGAGCGGAATTCGTGGACGACTGTATTGCAGGTCAGATTGCTCCCGGCGCCTCAGTGATGCTTAATGCGCAGTGTCAGGTAATCCCAGAGGCACCAGCTGGAGCGGTGCTTTGTAGCTCGGCAGTCTACGGATATCGGATGTCGCCAGTGTCGCTGGTTTGGTCAACCTCTGAGTCAGAGGCTGAGCTTGCACTGTCCAACTTTCCTCTTTTCTCGGACAGAGCTAAGAAAGTTGTTGTATGGCGAGCCTCTGACTTACTCCCCCTTGTTGTATACGATCCGGAACATAAAGGTGTCATAGCGTCTCGTGAGCAGCTTTTTGGTGAGCATTTTAGCGGAGGGGCACAAGGTGTCCCCTGGAGAGACGGATATGAAGCCCTCGGTTCCCTGGACAAGAACAGCGACGGAGAGTTGTCAGGAGCTGAGCTGGAGCCTTTAGCGCTCTGGTTCGATTCTAATCGTGATGGGGTTTCTCAGCCTGGCGAAGTTCGTAGGCTCAATCATTACACTGTGAACGTTACTAAACTCTTTTTCAGGGGCGGAGTTAAGAGCAAGCGCAGCTCTGACATCGACCTAGCAGTGGGATTCGAAAGGATTCGTGGCTCAAGTACGGAGCTGGGTGGGTCAGTTGACTGGTACGCGGAAGGGGCTGGATCAAAGGAGGCCTTGATTAATAAGTTGACATTACTATCGCGGATCGAGACCGGTGCTGTATTAACCGCCCCAATCGGCCAGGGTAGTAAGGCGGTGTCTCAGCAGCGAGTTGTATCGCCACTGAATGGGGCTTTTGTGTGGTTCTCGACGGATGAGCCATTTGCTGGTTATCCCAAGGGTACTCCGGGTGGTGCGATGACATTTACTGAGTACTCAAGTGGTAAAGTAGTAGGCCACCTCTACGTAGAAACCGATTATGCGGAGGGTGGTCCGGTCAAGAGCCAGCTGGACACTATCTCCGTTGTTGGTACAGTAGAAAGTCTTGCCGATGGCTCGAAGAGGCTAGCCTTCAATCCACTACGTAATTCGTTGCCGGGTACGGAGTTTAATTCTACGGCAGTTCTTTCGGCTGATGGTGCCATGCTTCTAGGAGAAACTTCAGTAATACTTAATTACAACGGGGATATTCGTCGCTTTGCGTACACGTGGAGAGCGGACAAGCAGTAGTTGTGCTGTATAGGATATTCCTATTGGACAGTAGGGGTACCTCTACGTCTTCGTTGTGGTCTTGATTGAGATGGAGGTTTTAGGTTGTTGGCTTATCATACCCCGTGCGCGTGCTCGCGCGCGTAGTACGTACACTCCTACGAGTGCATTAACGTCTACCTCTGCTTTTGCTCTTATGTTTACGACGCTATTCACCCTCCAGCGCAATGAGGCCTTCCTACCTCGGCCTGAGTACTATTTTCCCAAAATGCTCCCCATCTTCCAGGCGCTTAAGTTGTTGAATACCATCAGATAGCGGAGCAATCGTATCGATCGGAATCTTAATTCCGTGAGAGGAGATAAACTCCATCGCATCGATAAAATCTTGCCGGCTACCCATCGTTGATCCAAGAAGCGAGATCTGTTTTGTAAATAGGTAACGATTGTCGATTGAGAGGTCGCATCCTTTTGTGTTACCAACCGTAACGATACGCCCACCACGCGCAACGCTCTTAAGGCTCTGGGGCATGGTTGGTGCTCCAACGTTGTCAACGACTACATCAACGCCTCGTTTCTGTGTTAATCGCAGAACCTCTGTTGCCCAGTCGGGGTGTGTTACGTAGTCGATAACGTGATCTGCACCAAGAAGGGAGATAGCCTTTGTGCACTTATCCTTTCCGGTAGTCAGAGCAATCACGGTTGCCCCGGCTGCCTTAGCGAAAAGTATCGAGAGGGCATTAACTCCACCACCTGCGCCAACTACAAGCACTGTTTCTCCAGCGCAAAGTTTGGCTCGAGTAAAGAGCATCCGCCAGCATGTGACCCCAACCAAGAGCGGGGCTGCGCCCTCCTCAAACGACACTGTGTCTGGAAGGGGAAAGAGATTCTCTACTGGCACGCACACATACTCTGCGAGCCCACCAAGCACATGCTCGCCAATAATCCTGTACCCAGGGCTTACGCTATCTTGTCCGGTGCGGGTCCACTCATCCTCTGTAGTTACGATCCCTGGGTTAATCATTACCCGTGAGCCGGGCACGCAGCCGTTATATGCGTTGGCACGGTCTGGATTTATCGAAATAAGTTCGCCTGTGATATCTGCCCCCGTTACATGGGGCATATTAAGAGAAAGCCCACGCCATCCGCGGCGTATCCAGATATCTAAGTGATTGAGAGCAACAGCTCTGACGCGCACCAGTGCTTCACCAGTTTTTGGCTGCGGTTGAGGGAGGTCGCCATACTTAAGAACATCTGCCGCGCCGTGTTGCTCAAAGTAGATAGCTTTCATTTAGACACCTACCTCTTTTGCAACGTGAGCGCGACCCACTCACCTTCACTCTTCTCATCAACAAGGCTCCATGAAGCTAGGGGGGTAGGGGAGGTGTAGGCGCTAACAACTCCGTCTCTTACAAGCTCGGTGATGCCGGAGAGAATGAGCGTTGCATGGGGTGCCGCCAAGCGCGTCACTTCTGATGCTAGCTGAATCAGCACTTCGCCATAGACGTTGGCGATGATGAGGTCGAACGATCCTTGAACCTCTGGGGTAAGGACAGTGTTAAAAGTAATCAACTGGCCCGTCTGATTCAGCTCTGCGTTCTCACGCGCGTTGCTGATCGCATGCTCGTCGATATCGTTTGCCAGAACCTGTACGTTCCACAGTTTCGCCGCAGCAATCGCTAGGATTCCGCTCCCAGTTCCGAGGTCAAAGATAGAGCGCGGTGTGATAGACCCTGATAAGTCGCTTAACGTCTGGAGGATCATCTTTGTGGTAGGGTGGTGTCCGGTACCAAAGCCCAATCCAGGAATTATCTTTATATCGAATTCGCTACAGGGTGTCTCATCGGCCACGGACTCAACCGGGATAACCTTCAGCTTTCCAGCGACGAGCGGCTGCCACACTTCTCCACACTTCTGTGTCCAGTTTTGATTCGGGAGGTCTTCGGTTGCTACCACCGTAAAGCCGCGCTGGCGGGCAAGAGCTGATAACGAATCGGTAAGTTCAGGGCTGGGGTCAATAAAGCATGATACCTTGCCCGCCTCTTCAATCGCGGTTCCAAGGGCTCCGTGTTCGATCAGCTCGCAGCACAGCTCTTCAATGAGCGCATCAGCGTGTGGCTCAGCAGGAGATAAGAGCGTTAACTTGGTCCATGCCATGCTGCAAGTATAGCTCAACCGTAACGCTGATGCGATGGGTTCTCTAGCTACTCACCTTTCGGAGGGGCAATTTTGCCGATCTCATTTGTCATGCGGTCGGACATTATCTTGCGAACGCGGTTGCTTGCACCGACGTATTTCTTCTTTTGAAGAAGTGCCTGCGGCAGAGGTGCATTCTCGAATACATCCACGGCAACGCGATGGTAGATCTCAAGAGAGTCTTTCTCTAGCGCTTGAAGGCAGGCAGTCGCTTGCCTAAAGAGCTTTATAGCAGGCCCGAGTTCGTATTTAGCGGACTTTGAGAATGCCAGCATATCAAGCTGCTGCATCACATCGTTCAGTAAAAGCTTGTAAGCAGTCTCTTCGCGACCTACCCACCGCTCTTTTCGCACGCGAGCTGAGATGAGTGTGATATCGACAAGAATGTCTACAGAGTATGGCTCAAAGAGAACTCCATCAGCTCCGATCATCATCGCGCCTGCAACATCAGAGCTTGCCTGGTCCTTGGTTGGAAGAACGAGGATGAAGGCTGCGTCCTGGCCGTTTTTTGTCTGTTTGGCGTCTTTTATGAACGCCACCGTGGCATCGTGTCCAACTTGGTGGGCAACGAAGATAATCTGCGTAGGTTGCTCGCTGTCGTCCTTCAGGCGCTGCATCGCTTCGTGCACGGTTCCCAGCGGGATGATCCTGCCGAAGTTTACCACCGATGCGCACACCTGCTTTAAGCGCATGCGTGCCGCCATATCCGGGTTAATGATAATTGCGTCGTATTTTTCTAGGGCTCGATATCCCATATGCCACTATTGCTCCCCTCGAGTAATGATCCTATCGGACGGTTGCGGAATAATCTTGAGGGTGGGGATTAGGATTGCCGCAGGACGGGCAGTATGTTGAAGATAAGCGCTACTTCACCCAGTAACAAAAAAAGGAGCCGAGGGCTCCCTTTTTTTTGATGGTATCTAAAATTGCCTTTAAATACAGGCCGTTAGGTCCATTTTGCAATCGTTGCCACAAGCTGGTCCTTGGGAACTGCACCGATTACTCGGTCAACTTCAGCGCCGCCTTTGAAGATAATCAGGTTAGGAATAGCCTTTACGTTGTACTGCGCCGGGCTTTTTTGGTTCTCGTCAACGTTTACCTTGTATATAGCGACCTTGCCATCCAAATCCTTGGCAATCTCCTCTAGGACGGGGGCGATACTCTTGCAGGGGCCACACCATGGAGCCCAAAAGTCCACCACCACAGGGATCGATGAACCAAGAACTTTGTCAGCAAATTCAGCGTCTTTGATATCTCCTACGTGTCCAGCCATAAAAACTCCCGTTTGTAAGTATACGCGATTATTCAACACCGAGACACCAGAAGTAAATCCCTTAAATGCCATAAGGACGCAACTCTTGGCGAGTTATGCCGAACTACTAGATGGTCGGGGTGCTTTAAGTTGTTTGAACCTATTCTGGGGCGATCGGCTTCTAAAGTTTAAGAAGGTTAAAGTCCGGAAGGGTTGAGGCGGTTGGTTGCTCGTTTGTACCCAAGACCGACAATGCTTAGGGAGGAACGATTTATATGAGCGACATACGAACAGAGAAAGTAATACGCAGAACAGCAGGATCAACCCAACCCTTGTTGCTGGTCGATTCATACGCCAAGGGGCTATCGATAGGAAGGACATTTCAAGGTGACCAAAGACTCTTTCTCCAGATAGAGGGTGATATCGGCTCATCGGTTGCCCTCCGCAGCCGGTACATCATGCACAATGGTGAGCCGTTAAAAGACCTAGAGAGGCATCTTGAGCGCTTGTCTGCACGCGGTGAATTGCGACAGACAACGGTCGTGTTTGGTGTGACAACCGACCCATTTCATCCCTTCGATGAGAAGTTTGCCATTAGTATGCGCTTTCTGGAGATGTTTGAGCGATTCGTCCCCGGGCGGCTCATCATCCAAACCCGCTCTCCTCTGGTTGTAATAGGGCTCCCAGTCCTTAAGAAGATGAAGGCCTCGACCTTTGTGACTGTTGGGCTAGAAACCCCCCTCGAGGAGGTACGAGCGCGGTATACTCCAGATCTACCGACAGTCGATGAACGACTAAAGACGGTGCGCGCCCTGAAGCGGTTCGGTCTACAGGTGGGCGTTCAGGTTGCTCCGATACTACCGTACGGCGACTGGCGCAGTGATGCGGAGGCCTTTGCTAAGACTCTGGCTGAGGCGGCTGATTATATCAGTATCGGCTCGCTTTCGCAGCTTGCTGGTACTGGTCGCCCGAATTCGCCGTTGGCGCTGAGGCTAGCAGCGGAAAGGCAGTTCTTCTGGCTGCGACAAGACTCCCACAGGCCGCTTCTCAATGCAGTTGCTCACCTTACGCCGGAGAAATTGTACCATCCGGCCGAGATTGAGGTTGAGGAGAAGCAGATGCGTCTTTTTGCGACTTGCCAAGAGTGATAAAGCAGTGGAACGATCCCTTCTAGCAGGGTGGTGAAAAAGGATTCCGTCGTGAGCATTTTGAGAGTTTAGGCGAAACGAGGCGGAGACGCCGAAAAAACCGGAGGCGTATCCCCGACTCGACTGAGCTCGCCGAAGTCTGAGATACGTTGAGGATTTTTTCGGCGTC
>JBIIHY010000361.1:0-3246 GCA_044235305.1 Bdellovibrionota bacterium | reverse complement strand
TAGTATTATTTCGGTTCACGATGTCTGACGCCAAGTCAGTGGCCGTTGGGTAAAATTATCGTGATTTGGGATATAGAATGGCGCTAATTTCCTTACTTCAAAGCACGAATAGTGCGTCTCAATCTGATTTGACGCCAAGGGGCATTTTTCGCATCGTGTTTTGACTTAAGTGTGGATTTTCCTCGTAAACTTTGCCACATTCCTTATCTCGATTCACGAACCTGGAGGGAGCAGTGGCGGTTGCAATAAGTATAGTTAATCAAAAGGGCGGCGTTGGAAAAACGACTACGACCGTTAATCTGGGCGCAGCGATAGCGCAGAGGGGCAACAAGGTACTCCTTATTGATATAGACGCTCAGAGTAATCTGACTACCCATCTGGGACTTGGAGTAAAAGAAGACCCCAATGATCTAACTGAGGTTGAGCAGGGGCCTGAGTGGACTGTTTATGATGTCCTTAAGGGAACCAAGCGCATACAGGATGTGGTAATTAAGCGCTCGGATAATCTGCACATCGTTCCGTCGAGCCTTCTATTGAGTGCCGCTGACCTTGAGCTAGGTGGAGTGGTCGGAAGGGAGCTTCTTCTGAAGAGGGCAATTGATAAGGTGAGAGACCAGTATGATGTAATACTGATTGATTGCCCGCCAACCCTTGGGCTGCTTTCGCTCAATGCTTTGGCTGCCGTTGATAAGGTTATCGTGCCCGTGCAGAGTGAGTACCTAGCTTTGCACGGAGTAAGGCAACTACTTGATACTATTGATCAAGTTCGTGGTGTTTACAATCAAGCCTTGATTGTGGGCGGCGTTCTTATCTGCTTACACGATAGTCGTAAGCGTCTGGCGCGGGCCGTTGCTGATACTATTCGCGCCTACTTTGGGGAGCTTGTCTTCACGACCATCATACGTGAGAACGTGGCTCTCGCTGAGGCACCGGCCAAGGGCCAGACCATTTTTGAATACATGCCCAAATCATCAGGTGCGGAAGATTACAGTGCTCTAGCGGAGGAAGTTCTAAATGACAAAGCGTAGTTTCTCGTTTGCAAACAATCCTTTGATGCAAGGACCAGCTCTTGATGAGCGTGCGAGGGGAGGGGTTCCTTATCGAGAGATACCACTTTCGGCAATCGAGGCAGATCCGAACCAGCCACGTCAGAACTTTGACCAGGAGAAGCTTCAGGAGCTTGCCGAGTCTATTAAGTTGTACGGAGTTTTGAGCCCGATCCTTGTTAAGTCGGGAAATCTCCCCGGCAGATACGTGATCATCTCGGGAGAACGTAGATTTCGGGCCTCTCATTTAGCTGGGCTTTCATCGATACCTGCGATCGTAAATCAAGCTGAAGAGGCTGATGGAAAGAAGTTGGCTATCCAGCTTGTAGAGAATCTACAGCGTTCAGACCTGTCGCCGCTTGAGCGCGCATATGCGATTGCGGCATTACGAGATGGTCATAGCCTTAGCGTCCGGGATATCGCCGAGAAGCTAAGTATCTCAAAGAGTGCAGTTCAGCGAAGCTTGGACATATTGCAGCTCCCCGATGACCTTATTAACGCTCTGCGTGATGGGGTTGCCGAGTCGAAGGTCCTCCTCCTTTCCAAGGTGCAAGACGAGACCGAGAGGGCAAAGTACCTATCGGAGATCGACACTCTCACCAGGTCGCAGCTTGAGCAATCCCTAGGTAAGGGTGAGCCAAAGAATGATGCAGATCCTGTAGGGGCTAAGGAAGGTAGCGCGGAGGACCTGCGAATATCCGATGAGATTCAGAGGTCTCTGGGGATGAAGGTAAAGCTTGCCAGGTCTACATCCAATTCAGATAACGGGAAGCTATCCATAGAGTTCTACGGAGATGGCGACTTGCAGATCCTTTTTCGCAAGTTGGTAGCCGAGTAGGGTGTCCCACCGTGGGACACCGTCTATCGTGATTTGAAAGGTAGTGGGCTGCTGTCGGCTGTCCCACGGTGGGACAGTGAATAAAGTTAAGTCCGGTTTTGATTATCTTGGAGGCTTGAAACCCTGGAATGGTAGGGGTGGCTTCGACCTGGATGGAATTAGGGCTACACTTAAAAGATTGGGTGACCCTCAAGATAGCATTCCTACCATTCATATTGCAGGGACAAACGGGAAGGGGTCTGTATCGGCTGCAATATCGTCTATCTTGGCCAAATCGGGGTGCAAAGTAGGTCTAAATAGCTCTCCACATCTATTTAAGATGAATGAGCGTATAGTTATCGATGGCTCGCCTTGTTCTGATGAAGTTTTGGGGGAGTTCGCCGCAGACATTCGTGATGCTGCAAATCGGGCAGTCGTTGAGCTTTCATTCCATGAGGCTATTACTGCAGTTAGTTTTCTAGCCTTTAGGGAGCTTGGGCTTGATTGGAGTGTGATTGAGGTTGGTCTAGGGGGTAGGCTAGACGCTTCCAACGTGATCAAGAGGCCTGCGGCCACAGCTATAGTTACAATAGATTTCGACCACCAACATGTTTTAGGTGACTCCCTGGCTAAAATAGCCTCGGAGAAGGCAGGGATAATTAAACCAGGGGCACCTAACGTAACAGGAGCATTATCAAAGGCGGCTTTCGAGGTTGTTAATCGTAAAGCGCAAGGTAATTCGCACCATAGTTACGGTAGAGACTTTGATTGCAGGCAACTATCGGGAAGTGAGGTAAATCGATTCGAGTATTGGGGTAAGAATTTTCCATTATCACCGTCTTTAACCTTCGAATTTAACTCTCCACTACAAGGGTTGCACCAGGGACACAACATGGCGGTGGCTGCTACTCTTGGTCTCGTAGTGGGAATGACACCGGAGAGCTGTAAAGAAGGGATTGAGAATGTATTTTGGCCTGCGCGGCTTGAGAGCATACCTGTAGGCGGCAGAGAGTTTATCCTCGACAGCGCACATAACCCAGCGGGAATTAGAGCATTTATCGCATTCTTGAAGGCGCGCGGTCTCCGAGATGTCGATCTTACCTTCGGGGTCCTCGATACAAAGAATTGGAAAGAGATGATTGAGCAGCTGAAGCCGTATGTAGCATGTTGGCGCCTGCTTTTGCCTGAGTCTAGTAGCGCCGTACCGTTATTGCTGGTGGAACAGGAGATACTCCAAGGGGTATCGGGAACCGGGGTAAGGATTACTCGGTACGAAAGCGACTATGAGCGCTGTATTCGTGATCTGATAGAAGAAGCGAATGGTCAACCAGCTTTTGTCGCTGGATCAATGTATATGGTGGGTCGGCTGCGCGGCATGTTATC
>JBIIHY010000146.1:0-7458 GCA_044235305.1 Bdellovibrionota bacterium | reverse complement strand
TACCTACATCTCCGCTGACGAACACGAGAGCGGAGAACTCGTCCTCACTAGCGTGGTTTATAAGCTATGTTGAGCGCGCGCGAGTTTATGTTTTCGGGTACGTGCACGAGCAGGTGCACGTTCACGGCCCGATATCGTCAAAAAGCGCCCACTAAAAACGTCGAAGACCCTTCTTTCATTTGCAGGCATTTATAAGGACCTCATCTTGTGTACACCTAGGGCCCCTTATAGTATCGTGGGGAGTCACCGTGTTTTCAGCATCTTGTAGGCATCCATGGGTCGATTAGCACTCATCATCCTAGCGTCTCTGCCCTCGCTTGTAGCTGCAGATGAGGGAGTAGCTTTAGCACCGCTGAGCGAGCGACTCTTTGCGCTGTTTGGAAGACTCCATCCTACCCTTGTTCACTTCCCCATCTGCCTCTTGATTGTTACTGCAGCGCTCGAGTGCGCGTCTTTAGTGCGTCGCAACCAAGAGATTCACCGAATCGGTCTCCATGCATTGGTGTGGAGCGCAGCTTGTGCCTTTGTAGCAACCCTGGCCGGTCTCGCAAACGCTAGGCACCAAGAGTTTCTCGGTGAGTCCGCAGAGTTTTTGTCGATCCATCTGTGGGGCGGATTACTAGTAACCTTAGTAGCTATCATCGGTTCTTTGGTTGGCCTAGGTTCTTTTAAAATTCGCCCCCCTACACAACGTGTTGTGTATCGCTCTCTAGCAATCGGAAACGCCCTTTTGATGTGCTTCATGGCCCATTACGGTGGGCTACTCGTTCACGGCGCGGACTACTTCGAGGAACCACTAACCCTAGCAGCTCAAACAACAACCTCAGAGGGCGGCATGGCGAGCCTTAAGCGCTCAGCACTGAACAAGAACTCCAATAGCGTTGCTGTGATTCCTCCACCCTCTCGACGGAAGATAAGCTTTGAAAAAGATATTGAGCCGATCCTGAAAGAGAACTGCGCAAAGTGTCACGATGACGGAAAGTCGAAGGGTGACTACCGCATCGACAACCGAGACCTGTTTATCAAAGGTGGAAAAGATGGGCCTGCTGCTGTTCCGGGTGATAGCCATGCAAGCTATGTAGTTAAACTCATCTCTGGCGTTGAACCTAAGAAGGTTATGCCCAGCAAGGGGCGCCGCTTGACTGACGAAGAGATCGGCGTTATCCGCGCCTGGATCGATCAAGGGATGACGTGGGGTGCCGTTGAACGAAAGAACGTACTCACTCCGAAGAGATCCACAGCACCTCGACGACCCACTGTTCCTGAGAACAAAGACCAAACAGCGGCCAATCCAGTTGACGCGTTCATCTCAGCGTATTGGTCAGGTAACGAGTCAACTCGAACTCTCTCGATCAACAAAAGCATACCTGATGCAACTTTTGCACGGCGCGTCTACTTTGATCTGCACGGCACGACCCCATCACGGCAAGAGATAGAGCGTTTTGTGGCAAACAGCTCGCCGACGAAGAGACGCGACCTCATCCGCTCACTGTTGAGCGACAGGAAAACGTTCGCCTCACACTGGCTCACGTGGTGGAACGACATGTTACGCAACGATTACTCTGGACCTGGATTTCTCCATGGAGGTCGCCAAGACAACTCCCCGTGGATTTACGCCGCCCTGTACAACAACCTTCCCTACAATACCTTTGTGCAGCAACTTATCTCCCCCTCGCGCGAGAACAACGGCTTCATTAAAGGCGTTAAATGGTGGCAAGCCGGTAACGTCACCGCCAACGAAGAGATCGGTATGCAGGCCGCTCAAAACGTCGGTCAGCTCTTTATGGGCATTAACCTCAAGTGCGCCTCGTGCCACAACAGCTTTACCGACGAGTGGAAGCTACGGGAAACGTATGCTTTTGCAAACGCTTTTGCCCAAAAGCCCCTTGGAGTGCACGAGTGTAACGTCCCAACTGGGGAAACGATGCAACCTGGCTTTCTCTATCCAGAACTGGGCACCATAGACGGCGACAGCTCCGCAAAGCGCCGCTTGCAGGCCGCTGCCCTTGTAACGAGCGATCAAAACGGACGCTTCGCGCGAACGTTTGCAAACCGCATCTGGCACCGACTATTTGGTGCAGGCTTAATTGAACCACTCGACGAAATGGATCAACCAGGCTGGAACGAAGATCTCCTCGATTGGCTAGCGAGCGAGTTTGTAGCGCGCAAGTACGACGTCAACGAGCTACTTGAGCTACTCATGACATCACGCGCTTACCAACTCCCTGCCGTAGGAGCAACTGAGAAGGTCTCTAAGTCGTATACATTTGCTGGCCCTCATGTGCGGCGGAAAAATGCAGAGGAGCTGATTGACGGAGTAGCCGGAGCTTTCAACATCGTTCCAGCAGCACTCTCATCTGATGTAGAGCGCGCGCTAGCCGTGACACTCCTCAACACCAAGCTATCCGATGCAGCGAAGGTACAATCTGATTCCCTTCTATTTAGAAGCGGTGAAGTTCGACCCAACGGACCGGCAGTACCCTTTGATGTGCGTCTCAACCAAGATGACTCCAGTGTATGGCTCGTTGTTCTGCGACGCTTCGAGAAGGAGAGTGAGCTTGAGAGACAGCGCAAACAGTTCGAGCAGATTCAGAAACAGGACAGCGGGCTTCTTGAGCTAGAGGTCAGCTCCTCGCAAACTCAACGCGATAAGCAGAGCCAACGAGTCAAAGGCATCAAGAAGAATGCTCTGAAGGAAGCTGAGGATGAGAACTACACTGCGGTCTTCGATAGTCTACGCATTCATGTTGGCACTAAGGCGCTACCCCTACTCTCTGTCGATCCTGCGCCTCACGTCATAGAAGAGAAAGCCCTGGAGACAGCCACCACTGAGGGTGTTAATTCCAATAAACCCAAGAGCTACGTAACAATAGAGCGCGATACGATTAAAACCAGGGCATTTACCGCTATACGGATTAATGCAGGCGACATGAAGCCGTCACGGCTCTCGGGTCGCGTCCTATCCACGAGCCCAAAAGCGGATGAAGAGCATGCAGTTGAATTTCTGATAGTGCGCGACCTCGATCTTCGCGCGGTGTTTCTAGAGTCTCGTCCGTCGCTCCTAAACCTTGGGCGCCCCCGCAGGGAGCAAATCACCACTAAAAGAACGACTGCTGCCTCAACGATGCAGATACTCGAGCTTTCAACCGGTGAGGGGCTCACTGATTTGATTCATAAGGCAGCCGAGGTAGTGATGACGAACAACCGTCTCAAGAAACCTCAAACAGAGCTCCCTCTCCAGACCGCAGCACGTTCTGCATTTAGTGGGTTACTCGGGCGGCAGCCCCTGGCACATGAACTGCAGATACTACAATCTTCATTTGGCCCGACTGTAAACCGTGCTGAGGTAGAAGATCTTATCTGGGGACTCTGCATGCTACCTGAGTTTCAGCTTATAACGTAAGGGGACACGTCAACTGACTAAAAAGGTATGACTCATGAGCACATCCACTAAGAAGCCTCACATAACGTTCTCCGATGTCATGCATACAAGTCTCTACGGCCGCCAGTGGAGTCGTAGGGACTTCCTAAAAGCAGCAGCAGCTACAACGCTTACCACCCTAGCCTCGGGGTTCCCACGCCTCTCGCTGGGCTCTGAGCAGAAGAAAGAAGAGATCGCACCTACGGCGGACTCCGTTATTTTACTCTGGATGGCTGGCGGCATGGCGCATACAGAGACCTTTGACCCCAAACCAATTGCTCCTGATTACCGCGGGAAGCGGATGTACACCGTGATGTCCACCTTCCCCCAAATAGATACTTCAGTCGACAACATCAAGTTTTGCTCCGGTCTCGAGCAGCTCGCGCGCGTAATGGACCGCGGAACACTGATCCGCTCTTTCTCCCCACCAGATCTAGGACACATCCTGCATTCTCGACATCAGTACCACTGGCACACCGGCTACGTCCCACCACAAACAGTCGATGTGCCTCACATCGGCGCGATGGTCGCTCGAACACTCGGTTCTCGCTCGCCCGACATGCCAGCTTTTGTGCACATCGGTCAGCGGCTTGACATCGATGGAGCGGCAGAGGTGCAGGCATTTCTGACGCCAGGTTTTCTTGGCGGAGAGTATGCGCCCCTTCTGATCGTCAATCCTGAAACCGCTATTGAGGCGATACGTCCTGCAGGTGGTATCTCGATGGAACGGTTTCGTGACCGCAACGCGCTTGTAAAAAAACTTGTCGCAGCATCTCCGGTCGGAGAGTATGGTAGCGACTACCAACGCGAGTCGCTCAAAATATCGCTTCAGAAAAGCTTCGATCTTGTAAATTCTCCGAAAGCAAAGGCATTTGACCTCTCACGTGAACCCAAAGAGGTCTTTGACGAATACAACACGAGTCGCTTTGGCCGAGGGTGTCTTCTAGCGCGAAATTTGATTGAGGCTGGGGCTCGCTTCGTTGAGGTTACAACCGAACATGTCCCCTTTGGAAATTGGGACACACACGATAACGGTCACAAGCGCACCGTGGAGATGAAGCGATGGATAGATGCGCCGATTGCGCGCCTTATAAGAGATCTTGAAGAACGCGGACTGCTGGAGCGCACCCTCGTTATCGTGGCGAGCGAGTTCAGCCGTATCGCGATGAAAGAGGGCGAGCACCACGACCCCAAAAACAAGAATCTGATTATTCACAAAGTAGGACAGTGGGGACTACACGCCCACTTCACCCGCGCTGGAAGTGTGCTGATGTTTGGTGGTGGAGTAAAGAAGGGGCTCCTCTACGGCAAAACTGCCGATGAGGTCCCAAACCACACTATCGAAAATCCAGTGGAGCTAGCAGACCTGCACGCAACTATCTACCGGGCATTGGGAATACCGGCTGACCTGAGCTATGAGATCGAAAAACGTCCTTTCTACGTAACCCAGGACGGTCTAGGCAAGCCAGTGATGCAACTCTTTGCGTAGAGTGGCCAAGCTACCTATGAGCGCCAGCACCTCACGAGCCATTATCTCTCCGTCGGTCGACCCCTGGATTATTGGCGGGCTGTCTCTGGTGGTACTATCCTTATTTCTCCTTGCAAGCTCGCGCGTGCCACCAGAGCTCGTGGTTGGCAATTTCCTGCTAGCGAATGTCCTCATCAACGGCTCGCACTTCATGGCTTCGTATCACCTACTCTACTCCTCCCGCGAGTTCATCAGCCGCTATCGCTGGGCAGCTATCTACCTTCCAATGGCTCTCGTCATACTCGGAATCATCGGACTAATACTAGCAGCAGCCCCCACTCCAAACGACGTGGTCATTCGTGGACTGATGGTCACAGCCTCGGTGTATCTCGCGCTACACTACACCGGACAGACGTGGGGAATGATGGCCTCTTTTGCTTACATCCACGAGCTTCGATTTACGAGTGTTGAACGACGAATTTTTCGCACATGTTTACGGACCATAGCAGCCTGGCACATCGGATGGGCGTTGGTGCACCTTCCCAGCGGCTACAAAAACTCTTGGCTTACTCCCATCTTCGAGCAGATTTTTAGCTCCCTACATGGACTTGCCATAGCTTCTTTTATTATCGGACTAGGGGGTATTATATCTCTTTCAAAACGAATTCGTAGAATCCCGCCAGCATCAGTGCTTGTACCTTTTGTGAGCATCTACATCTGGTACGCATTTTTGTGGGTCTTTCCTCAATCGCTCTTCTGGGTGCAGATCGCTCACGCGCTGCAATACCTGGCTTTTCCCGCTCGAGTAGAACTTAACCGAGCCGATGCACTCTCTCAGCCTCACATAGACCGCTGGCGGCACGTCTTGAACTATAGCATTGCGATGGCAGTCACCAGCACGGTGGTTTTTTTCTTGGTTGAGCGCAGCCTTACCACTCCGGGAGCTGGGTATGCAGCTTATTGGTTGGTTATTTCAGCTATAATCAATATTCATCACTATTTTATCGATGGATGCATCTGGCACATAAGCACCCCAGAAGTGCGGCGCGATCTCTTTGCACACCTTGAAGAGCGGTGATTATCGTATCACCCGGAAGTTCTTTCTCCCTGCACGAGAAGAGATTGATATCGTCTTTGACAGCATGGTATTCAGTGGCTTGAACAATCATGCAACACTTTGCACGGCACCCTGCAATCAAACCCTCACCAGCTCCCTCCCTTGATAGGCGCTTTGCTGCACTGGAGCATGCTCTAGAACATGCAAACGCGCCGCATATTGTTAGCCTCCTCGAACCTCTAAAAGATCTTCTTGCGACAAGCAAACTGGAACAGCTCCACCTTCTTATCCAAGCTGAACACGTCCTTAGTGATTCTTCAGAATTCACAGGAAATCGAGAAGACCTCTTACTAGGTCTTATCAATCGATTGCGCATCTTGGGACACGACGATCTTCTTATGACGACTTTCGATCGCATGTCTGAGCTTTTGCAGGAACAAGGGAACTATGACGGTGCACGAGCGTGTAGTGCACGAGCAAGACAGCTCCGCGTGGTTATTTTTGACGAAGCTTCGAATGTAAATCCTCTTGAAAAAGCTGATGTTAGAATTCAATCATCCCATGCGGAGAGAGATAGTTTGATACCGATGCGATTCGATGCTCTTAATAATGTCACCCCGCTCGGCACCCTGCTCGAAGCGCACCGGGCCCTACAAAGCGGCCTCACGTATTTTAAAGACGAGAATTGGCAGGCTGCCAAGGGGGAGTTTACAACCGCTGCTGTTCTTATCGATAAACCCACAGCGACCGCTGGAGACGGGATTCTCCTTCAAGCTGAGGCCGAGATTTTTTTGGCTGCCTGTTATCTAAACACCTTTGAGCATGAACTAGCCATTCCATACGCTCGCCACGCGGTGAGAATATACGCAGCATATAAAAGTCACAAAACGGCTCCAAACTACAGATTTGCTTTAGAAACCTTGGAGCAAGCCCTCTCTGTGGGGCCAGAGAACTTCGAGGAGCTGCAAGAGATACGAAAAATCATTGCGTCATTCGAAGAGTAACGTAACCCATCGATTTCTTAGCAGAAAGCTATCGATAAGACGCCCAGACCTGTCACCAAGGCTCCTTTTTAGCTCCAATCCGTAAAAGATCCGCGCGTACGCTCCGAATATCGGAACATGTTTGGGAAAACAGGTACTGCTTACTTAGTACTACTCTTTCTTTTACTCTGCGCGCCCGCGTTGTCTCATGGCCTTGAAGATAGGGTAGAGGTCAATCAAAAAGAAAATAATAGCGGCGATACAGAGGCTCGACCCGAGTTCCGGCTTCAGCAGGAAAGCCACGAAAACAATCGAGTTCTATTTTTGACAACGTCATCGGAGCCTGCCAAAGAGCAGCAGAATACCAACTCTTTTCTACAAGACCAACTGGAACAGAAGTCCCCTGTCTACCTGTGGGTGCCAGGGCGCGGTGCCGTTGGAGTTGGCGTGACGATGACGTGGTAGCTAGCTTACCCGGCTGCGCTGGCAACAAGCCTGAATGCGTTGGGCAGCTCTTCTAACTTCCTCC
>JBIIHY010000145.1:0-7488 GCA_044235305.1 Bdellovibrionota bacterium | reverse complement strand
GAGTTCGCTTTATCTCTATCTATAACAATCTCACTTTGCGGGAGATCGAATTTTAAATCGGTGTCTGCATACATGAACTTACCACTCTCAAACGCTGCTCCAACAAGCTGCTGTGCATAGCCAACAACTTCTCGCGGCTCCTGCGTTGAGGAGATAACAAGCTCTACGGGGAAGTCGCTTCCACCCGGAAGCGGAGCAGGCGAGGAAACAACAACCTGTGCCCCAGTAACTGAAGAGAGCTTACCCCACGCTTCTGGTTCGAGATCGGCTACGGTCCGCCTACGCTCCGCCCACGGCTTAACCACCATTCCAGAGAAACCAAAGCCCGGCGAAGTTAGTTGAAAAGACCCCTTATACTCAGGGAAACTCCGATAGACCGCCTGAACTTGCTCAGTTGCAAACGTCATCTGCTCGAGGGTTGCGTTTGGTGGCCCCTGGACGATACCGAAGAGAACGCCCTGATCTTCGCGAGGCGCAAGCTCTTTAGTCGAGAAGAGATAGAGCGGAACTAAAAACAAGATGATAAAGAACGCTACTGTAACTACAAACGGGGATATTTTTAAAGTAGACCTTAAAAGCTCCACATACCTGTCTCGGAGCAGGTCAATAAACCGATTAACCTTACTTTGAAAACCACCCTCTTCGCTCTCTGCTTTCACCAGCTTCGACGACATCATCGGCGAAAGAGTGAGAGCAACGATCCCCGAAATCACCACGGCACCGGCCAGGGTAAATGCGAATTCTTTAAATAGCACCCCTGTCAAACCACCTTGAATGCCGATTGGGGCGTAGACCGCTGCTAGCGTAATCGTCATTGCGATTGTTGGCCCAACAAGCTCTCGTGCCCCCCGAATAGCTGCTGCAATCGGCTCCATGCCCTCACGCACGTGACGCTCTACGTTCTCAAGCATTACGATCGCATCATCAACAACAAGACCAACCGCTAAGACTATCGCAAGTAGGGTAAGCAGATTAATGGTAAAGCCAAAAGCAACCATAACTATGGTTGCCCCTACAAGAGAGAGCGGAATAGCGACAACCGGAACGAGCACAGAGCGCAGCGATCCAAGGAAGAGAAAAATCACAACTATGACGATCAGAATAGTCTCTGTGAGCGTAGTTAGAACCTCGCGAATAGCGCCCTTGATGTAATCGGTGGCATCGTAGGGAACCGTAAGTCCGATACCCGATGGAAGATTCTGCTTAATGCGAGGTAGGACATCACGCACAGCCTGAACAACATCAAGCGAATTAGCATTTGGGAGCACCCATACCCCCATAAATGTTGCCGTCTCGCCACTAAAGCGTACATCTTCGTCGTAGTTCTCAGCGCCGAGAACAACATCAGCTATCTCTTCAAGCCGAACAACTGAACGCTCACTCTGCTTTACTACGAGCTTTTTAAACTCAGCAACACTCTGCAGATCCGTGTTAGCTACCAGGTTAACTGAAACAAGCCCGCCCTTAGTGTTACCAACCGCTGATAGAAAATTATTCTTTGAAAGGGCTACTTTTACATCGGTTGCGCTAATCCCAAGCGCTGCCATCCGCTCTGGTTTTAGCCAGATTCGCATCGCAAAGAGGCGCCCTCCCAGTATCTCTGCCTTCTGAACGCCTGCAACTGCTGATATCTGCGGCTGAACAACCCGCGTTAGATAATCAGTTAGTTGATTGGGCTGCATATCACCGCTTGAGGTGAATCCGATGTACATCGAGGCAAAGCGATTATCAGCGCTCTCTATCTCTATAATAGGCGCCTCGGCTTCTGGTGGCAGATCCCCTCGCACCTGTGCAACCTTGGCTTGAATCTGAGTCAGTGCAGCATTTACATCGTAATTAAGGCGCAAATGAGCGCTTATTTGGCTTAACCCCTGCTTACTTGCCGATTCGATGTAGTCTATTCCGTCGGCGCTCGCGATAACTCGCTCTAGAGGCGTTGAGATATATCCCCGCACAAGGTCAGCCGGTGCGCCGACGTACGTTGTCTTTACAACTACTACAGCGCTATCACTTCGCGGGTACTGTCTAACGGTCAGACTTTGAATCGCCTGGTATCCGGCGATTAAGATAAGCACGTTAACGCAGATCGCAAGGACCGGTCTCTTGATGAAGATATCAGTGAACTTCATGGCGTTTTATGTATCCTCTACGGAGGGTTTCTCAGATGCTGGAAGGTTTGTGCTGTTGTTAATAGCTACAGCCGCCCCCTGTCTCAAGTTAAAGGCGCCAGACGTTGCAACTTCATCTCCAGCCTTAAGCCCCCGCGTAATAGCAGCCATATCACCGCGGCGCTCACCTAGCTGCACCACCTGCTGCCGTACTGTAGTCGTAACCTCTCCTGCTTCACCCTGGGCACGCTCCACAACGAACACGGAATCCCCGTACGGCGCATAGCTCATACTAGAAGTCGGAACAACAAAGACCTCTTGAGGCTCTCCCAACTCAAAGCGCGCGGAGCCAAACATTCCAGGCGTCAGCTCTTCGGTCGGATTAGGTATCGTTGCTTGAACATCGATAGTTCGTAACGCCTCATTCACATTCGGATTAGAGGCTGTAACCTTCCCTTTAAATTCCCGTCCCGGAAAAGCATCAACGGT
This sequence comes from Bdellovibrionota bacterium, assembly GCA_044235305.1. Classification (GTDB taxonomy): domain Bacteria; phylum Bdellovibrionota_C; class UBA2361; order UBA2361; family OMII01; genus OMII01. The sequence goes on along the minus strand of JBIIHY010000145.1, from coordinate 4,891 downwards.
GACGGTCACTTCGTGCTGCTCTTTTTTGAGCAACGGCGCAACCTGCTGTGGGAGCGAGAAGTTAAAATAAATTGGATCGAGCGAATAGAGCGGAACGATCGGAGAGCCTGAGGTTACGTACTGCCCAACATTAACAGACCGAATTCCTGCCCTGCCGGAAAAAGGTGCTAAGATAGTCTTTCGCTCAATCGCGGCCTTTACCGATTGCACTTCAGACTCGTCTTGCCTAAGACGAGATTCAGCCTGCTCTAAAGTCGCTAGCGACAAAGCACTCTGAGTTTTCAACGCATTAGCCCGCGCCAGATTTTGTCGGGACAACTCAACTCGCGCGAGAGCACCTTTAAGATTAGCCTGCTCAACTGCACTATCGAGCTCAAGAAGCACATGCCCCTTCTCTACCCGCGAGCCCGACTCAAAACCAACCCGCACAACATTTCCTGATTCCTGAACGCTGAGCGTTGCTCCACTTATTGAGGCAAAAGAGCCGACGACCGAGTATGACTGGCGCCACCGCTGTTGGGAAACGACCGCTGTGGTAATCGCGATAGGTGGCATTTGATGGCTACTGTACTCACGGATGGCCAACCAGATCTGGCAGCCCTTTACAGCTCCAAGCAGTAAACCAACTCCAACCATGAGTGTGATAGCTTTACGGATTTGTCTCTTCATGGGGGGCTTTTTAATGATTTTTGTTTGCTGTTAGACTATATAATCATTTAAAAATAGTGGCAAATCGAAGCTATATAATCGCACGTACATCCTAGCCACCTATGACTCTCTGTTAGGTAAAAGCAGCACGGCATCTTTTCTCTTGACTTTACATTCATATATTCCGATATTTGAATATATAAAGACTTTAACTCTGGAGAAGGCTCATGCCTCAGCAGACCTTGGTGGCCCAGCAACTAGCAGAGATCCTCTCAGTAATTGCGCATCCTCACCGCATTCGAATTATTGAAGAGCTGGGGCGAGAAAGTAGTGACGTACACTCTCTTGCAGAGCGCCTCAAGCTACGCCAATCGACGGTTTCTCAGCACCTGGCCCAGCTACGCTCTAAGGGTATAGCGGTTGCAACTCGGGATGGCCGAAGTATGCGCTACTCACTAACGCGTTCCTGGCTCGCACGTTGGCTCGTTGATGGGTTTCAACTTCTGGAGCTGCAAAATGGCAACTCTGCAAAAGTTATGGAGGCCGCCAGGGCGGTCCGTAAGATCTGGAGAAGCAGGGCGTAAAATGACAAGTAAGCAAGAGCAACGCGGAGAGATAGAAACAGCACTGCGGGTGTTACGCATCCTGCACGGCGAGGGTCATGACGTAGCTGTCATATTCATATACGCGTTAGCCGTTGGATTGTGCACACTGGCTATCCCAGTAGGTGTGCAGGCTGTAGTAAACTCGGTCGCTTTCGGTGTTATCCTTCAACCCTTGGTCGTGGTTACCGCCCTGGTGGGGGGAGTCCTTCTCTTTGCAGGGGTTCTGCGAATTCTTCAACTTATTACCGTGGAGATCCTGCAGAGGCGATTAATTGTGAGACTCTCCTTAAGTCTAGCGGGACGAATACCACACATCGAGTTCCAGCAATTTCAAACAAAATTCGGCCCTGAATACGTCCTACGCTTCCTTGAGGCATTTTCTGCTCAGAAGAATGTAGCTGCTCTCTTGCTTGATGGAATCGCTCTTTTCTTCCAAGTAGCTGTCGGTTTAGTAATTGTTTCGTTTTACCACCCGTTCTTCCTTGCATACTCAATCATTCTCACCGCCTGTCTCTTTTTCCTTATCTTCCCGCTAGGATTTGGCGCCGTGCGAACCGCAGGTAAAGAGTCGGATGCAAAGTACGATGTTGCTACTTGGCTTCAGGACCTTGCGAGGGTGCCAATCCTCTTTAAGTCAAACAGAGGCGATGCATTTGCTCTTGAACGTGCAGACCAACTTGTAAGCTCGTACGTCTCGTGGCGAGCGGCCCACTTTCGCGTCCTGCTTCGGCAAATAATTGGGTCCATCGCCCTTCAAGTAATCGCCAGCTCACTGCTGCTGGGACTGGGCGGATGGCTCGTTATTCGTCAACAACTGACCCTTGGCCAACTCGTAGCTGCCGAGCTCATCGTCGGCGCTGTTTTGGCGGGTGTTGCTAAACTTGGTCGCTATCTCGACAAGTTTTATGAGCTGTGCGCTTCAGTAGCCAAACTGGATGCACTGTTTGACGTGCCATATGAAAAACAATCCGGTGCCTTTTTCTCTCCAAGCGGTGATCCTGCTCGACTCGAGGTGACGAACCTAGCAATCCGGCAGCCATCTGACTCAGGGCCCATCCTTTCAGATGTCTCATTTACGATTGAGCCTGGTGAAAAAGTAGCGATTTGGGGACCAAACGGATCAGGAAAAAGCGCTCTTGCTAACTGCATTTACCGCATATTATCCCCCAAGTCGGGACGAATTGAGGTCGATGAGCACGATGTTAGAGAGATTCATCCACTTGAGCTACGGAGCGAGATTGCCCTCGTGCGAGGAATAGAGCTTTTCCACGGCACAATTCTTGAGAACCTAACGCTATCGAAAAAAGAGCTCCCCTCAAGCCGCATACGGGAGGCGCTGATGATGGCAGGTGTTGCAGATGATATATACGCGCTCCCGTCTGGGTTGCATACCGTGCTCAAGGGGCAGGCCGAGCCGCTTTCTCGCGGCCAAGCAGCCCGTTTGGTGATTGCTCGTGCAATCTTGATGGAACCCCGCCTGATGATAATCGATGGTGTTTTAGATGGTATCGATGAAGCTACCATTGGCTCCCTGTTAGTTGAGCTTGTAGGACCGCGGGCCCCCTGGTCCCTCTTAGTTCTGACACACGAGAGTGAGCTCCTTCATCACTTTCCCAAGGCGTACACTATCGAAGGTGGCAGACTTCTCGACGCTTCAGCGAGGCAGGACTAACTATGAAACCAGAGGATATCAATCCATTTGCTACCGATTACACCTACCAGAGCATCGAAGAGTTAAGCTCTTCTTCGCGAGTTTCTCTCGATTCCCCACAGACGGTATATTATCACTCTAGCATCCGCATCGGTGGCGCACTCGTCCTTGGAGCTATCTTTGTTCTCATAATTGTGATGGTTTTAGTTCCTTGGGTGCAGAATATTCAAGGATTTGGTCGCGTGATTGCTTACTCACCGGATGAGCGACAGCAAAACCTGACCGCCCCAGTTGATGGTCAGATTAAGGAATGGTTTGTTCAAGAGGGCACGCGGGTAAAGAAGGGACAAAGCATCGTTGATGTTGCAGATATTGACCCTGATATTATTTCGCGCCTCGAGCGCGAAAGGGCGGCTGGACAGCTCAAACTTGACGCTGCTCAGAATGCAGTGGACACATCCCGCAAAAATATGGAGCGACAGAAAACCCTTGTTGGTGCTGGCCTTAGCTCCCAGCGAGCTGCAGAACTCGCAGAACTTGAATATGCTAAATATCTATCAGAGATATCGTCAGCCTCGGCAGAATTAGCCCGCATTGAAACAAGGCTTGCCCGTCAAGCGTCACAATCAATAGTTGCGCCGCGTGATGGCATCGTGCAACGAATCTTTGCTCCTCAAGGCGGGGTGATGGTCAAAGCGGGACAAACCCTTGCGCTGATTGTTCCCGAGACAGCCAATCGTTCAGTAGAGCTCACAGTAACTGGTAACGACGCTCCCCTCTTATCAGTTGGACGCCGAGTTCGGCTACAATTTGAAGGGTGGCCTGCCGTACAGTTTGCTGGATGGCCCTCGGTTGCTATAGGAACATTTGGTGGACGAATTGCTGTTATTGATCCCGGCGCAGACGAGAACGGACGCGTGCGCATTATTGTTTTCCCTGAGGAAGGCGAAGAGTGGCCCGATGCCCACTACCTACGTCAAGGTGTACGGGTAATTGGATGGGTTCTCCTCGATACAGTCACATTAGGGTGGGAGATGTGGCGTCAATTTAACGGCTTCCCTCCCTCTGTGCAGAAGAGCCAAGAGGTTACAGCAACGAAAGAGGATTTTAAATGAAGCTGGTGAGTAGTCGAGATAACACTCGCGCATACTTCAAAAACAGCCCGTGGCTGGCTTGTCTTGTAGTCGGGAGCAGTCTCTTTTGTACTGAATTCTCCTGCGCACACGCAGAGGAGCACGGCACCAAACCAGTAAAACAAGCAGTAGGAAAAAATGTTATATCGGGAGCCGAAAGCACCTCCCTTCTTAATCTCGACGAGGTTATTCATGCCACGTTGCGCCACCATCCAGCCTTGAAAGCAGAGATGCAAGAACGCGTAGCTGCAGACGGTGCGCTACTCTCAGCAGAGGGAGCTTTCGACCCAAGCATAAAGAGTGACGTGTTCTCTACAGCAACTGGCGGCTATTCAGGCAACTACGGCTCAGCTTACGTTGAGCAGCCCCTACAATTCTACGGCAGTAAGGTCGTGGCAGGATATAGGCTCGGACGAGGGGTATTCCCCACCTATGAAAACTACTACGAGACCAACTCCGGTGGAGAGTTCGGAGCAGGTGTTGAAGTTCCTCTCTTAAGAGACGGACCGATAGACCGGCGACGTGCTGCCATCGGACAATCAATCTCTGGTCAAACAATCGCTGATTCAACCATTGAACAACGAAAAATTGAGCTTGCTCGAGCTGCGGCCCTTACCTACTGGGACTGGACTGCTGCACGCAATAAGGCGCTTGTATATAAGCGACTACTGCAGGTCGCAGATGAGCGCGATCGCCAGATAACCGAACGGGTAAAACGCGGCGACCTGCCTGATTTTGACCGCATCGATAACCAAAGAGCAGTACTTCAACGTAAGGCACAGCTACTCTCTGCACAGCGAGCCGTAAAGAATGCTGAATTTAACCTTGCCCTCTTCTTCCGTGATGACAAGGGG
>JBIIHY010000144.1:0-7580 GCA_044235305.1 Bdellovibrionota bacterium | reverse complement strand
CGTCGAGCAGTTCCTTGATGGTATCTATGTCTTTCTTCTTCATACGCACGACCTCTCTCTAACCACGGAGTACTGCCCCGCCAGCCACTATAGTTGTGTACCGTATATATGGTACCTACAACCAGCCCATCAGGATAGACGAGCAATTTTCCAGATACAAGCAAAATAATTTCTCAGACCCCTCTTTTTTCCCCTAAACCCCTCTATACTCCCCAAGAACATCCCGCAAAACATCAGAGATCTCTCCTAGCGTGCAGGAATCTCGCACACAGGCAACTATCAGTGGCATAAGCTCCTGGGACTCAGAGCTTGCAGCAGCGCGCAGCTTACCGAGGGCCTGTGTAACTGCGTTAGAATTACGATTAGCGCGAAATGCTCCTATTCGCTGACGCTGGTCACCCTCGACCGAAGCTGAGATTGCCAGCACCGGAGGCTCAATTCCACCACCTTCCTCATAGCGATTAACGCCTACAACGATAGACGATTTATCTTCTATCGCACGTTGCGCTTTGTAGGCAGAGGCTTCGATCTGCTCTTGAGGGAAGCGCTTCTCTATCGCTGACAACATACCACCAAGCTCATCGATCTTACCGATAAGAGCACGTGCCCGGGTCTCTATCTGATCAGTCCACGACTCAATCAAATAACTCCCCCCGAGCGGATCCGCCGCCAGTGCGAGCCCTGACTCTTCTGCAACAACCTGCTGCGTACGAAGAGCGATCCGCGCACTCTCCTCAGTCGGAAGGCCAAGCGCCTCATCGAATCCATTGGTGTGTAACGACTGAGTTCCTCCACACACGGCAGCCATAGCCTGAATAGTTGTGCGCATAATATTGTTATACGGCTGCTGCGCAGTGAGCGAACTACCAGCAGTCTGTGTGTGGAAGCGCAACATCATACTGCGCTCATCTTTGGCGCCGAAGCGCTCCTTCATGATTGACGCCCACAATTTTCGAGCAGCGCGAAATTTGGCAACCTCTTCGAGAAAGTTATTGTGGCAATTAAAGAAGAAAGCCAGGCGCGGCGCGAAATCATCAACTGCAAGGCCTCGTGCAAGAGCCGCCTCTACATAAGCAATACCATCGGCAAGGGTAAACGCCACCTCCTCTACTGCAGTACTACCGGCTTCGCGTATATGGTAGCCAGAGATACTGACCGTATTCCACAACGGCACCTCGCGCGCGCAGTAGCTGAATATATCAGTGACTAGCCGCAGAGCTGGCCGCGGAGGATAAATATAGGTACCGCGTGCAATGTACTCTTTCAGTATATCGTTCTGCGTAGTTCCACGTAGCTTCGTTGGTGACACTCCGCGCCGCTCAGCAAGCACGATCAGAAGCGCAAGCAGAATCGGCGCCGTTGAATTAATCGTCATCGAGATAGAGACATCCTCAAGCGGGATCCCCTTGAAGAGCCGCTCGATGTCTTCAATGGTTGCTATCGAAACTCCGACTCTACCCACCTCCCCCTTAGCAAGTGGGTGATCTGGGTCACGCCCCATCTGCGTTGGCAGGTCGAATGCTACGCTTAGTCCTGAGATCCCCTGCTTGAGGAGGAAGTGGTACCTCTGATTTGTATCGTCAGCGGAGCCGAATCCAGCATACTGGCGCATCGTCCAGAGCTTTCCACGGTACATGCTGCGGTGAATACCTCGTGTGTAAGGGTATTCTCCGGGGGCCGGCAGGGTGCATCCTAAGCTCTCAGCCGGACCGTAAAACTCCTTAATCAGTATCCCTGATGTGGTCGATGGAAGCTCCCTTGATTCGGCCATAGTCCTCTATTGTTATAGTGCTCTATTGTAAACGAAGAGTGGACCGCACTGCCACAGCAACCTGCTGCACGGCTGCACGTTGCTCCGCGGGACCAACAATCGAGAGAGTAAGTAGCTTACTATCAAAGGAAAATGTAAACGCCATGGTGTTTAGTTTCCCACGAGAGGACTCACTCTCAAAGTGGTGCACCAGACGTTGAGGACCATCATCTGAGCGAAACGCTCTTGAAATCCATACTATCCCCGGTACAGATTCCTCGTACGCACCCTCAAGCTCAGGTTTAAGCTGCTCAAGGTCGGTGGATGCAAGATCAAGATCTGCCAACCGCAGAGCTACAACAACCCGTGAGACTGAATCCTCCCAGGCAACATCAGGGAAAGGAGCACGCCCCCAACGGGTTTGAATATCGCTACTTTTGAGAACCGCAAAACCGTGGGGCACCATAAAAGACACCCGACCACCGGCGATCGAGATCTGACGCGGGTCAGTCGGTGTTAAGTCAGGGGCGCACCGTGGTGGCGCGATAAAGGCTACGTTTTTTGCAGCACCGTTTGCGTCGCGATAACGCACCATCGATACGATCGCCCGCGGGGTGGAAAGTTCAGCTTGCTGGAATTCTTTCACCCAAGCGACCTCGTTGTGGCCTTTAGCGAACTCACTCCAACTCTGCGGCCAGCGCTTGTGCTCGCAATAGAAGGCGCTCATCTCTCTGAAAGCGATCTGCTCGGGTGTCTCTGAAGGCTGTGGAGTCGGCTGCGCAGTTGACGCAGGAGAGGATCCAGACCCGGCTCGTTTTGATGGGGTCGAGTGGCACCCCCATACGCACGTAGTTACCACTGCCACACCCACAAGCTGCGCCAGAGTAAATGCTAGTGACCGACAACAGGCCATCAAAAAAGAGCTGTTGGATGTTGAGAGCATATATCCTTCTAAAACCAATCTCTCTGACGATAGCAGAGCGGAGAGTGAGCTAGAAGGGGAGATTTTGCCGCGCTTTCCTAGCGAGCTAATCTCGCCTCACAGCGACAAGGACAAAACAGACACACAAAACAAACAACACCCCTCGCCCGCTCCACGGCTCGTATCTCGCCTCTACTGAGTGCTGGCCAGGCGGTACGTCGATGGCGAGAAAACCTGGTGTAACCCAGCGTGTCGGAACCCGCTGACCATCGACTTCAGCTACCCAACGCGGATGATACCCTATTTTAAATATGACGGATGCACTCTGGTCCAACGCCACACGACTTAGAACACGGTACCGTTCGCGGGAGCTACTCAGAACAGAACCCTTGACTGGCATAACCGGAGCGTCATTGAGATCGCTCTCAAGCCCCCCCACGAACTCAGGGCCAAATGCAGCAGCGGCCCTGTCAGTTGGATAGATCTCCCCGTAGCTGCCGCTACGGGCTCGCTTAGAGCTAAACCACGTCTTACTGTATTCAGCTCTAGCGGTGTGTGAACCACTGCCTGCGGGGTACACACTCCCGATATCAGCAACGCCGCTTTCAGGGTACTCGTACAACACAAACGAGTCATATCGTTTGCGCACCCGAAGAAATGAGGGCGGCGACCACGAATCCGGCTGAACAACGTAACGCACACCCAGTATACGGTACGTGGTTGGATCCTCGCTTTCAAATAAGAATATCACATCAGAAGCCAAGCTCATGGCGTGAAATAGCATCCCCAGGGTCGGAATCCCCTCAATCGTTAGTCGATAGAAAAGCGGCACTGATGGAGATATCTCAAACGGGGAGCCAGCGGCTTTTCCTGCAAAGACCCACCCGCGTGGGGCCGTGCGCAGCTCCTCGATGAGTGAATCGACGTCTACCTGCATCTGGGTTGAAAGTTGCGCGTTAGCAATCCACCCATGAGTCTGCGTGAAGCGTGCATGTCGCTCGTGCAGCACAGGACCAAGGGCTACAAGAAAAAGTACAACAACAACCTCAAGCCAAATCTTTGATGCAAGCAAGCGCTCAATAAAGGTAGCCGCAAGGAGGAGCCCCACAAGCTGCACCCCCACGATCATCCGATGCAGATGCATGGTGTTGAAGACCGGTAGTGAGAAAAGCCCGGTCACTCCCCACAACTCAAGGCCACACAAGAGAGAAAACAAGGCACCGAAGGACGCAAGCAGTATCGCGGCCCGGACTCGTGCAAACGAATGCGCACCAAAACAAAGGTCCCACAAACAAACCAACCCGCCCCCGGCCACTAACAGCGAGACACTCGGCAAGCGATTATTATCAAAAAGTGAGCCCTGAACGAGACTTTTTACACTCCACTCAACACCGTGCGAGAGAAACTTCCAGGTCGGCTCGTTTATACTGCGATGAACATACGGTGCATCAAGAACGAGCGTTACCCATTGATAAGCCGTAACGCACACTGCACCTACAGCGAGCAGAGTAGCGCGAGAGAGCACCGATGCCGCTTGATTCCTTCCCCGATTCGTACCTGCTACCGCTCGAGGCTCGGAGGTAAGCAGCACTAATACTGCTGCGGCCGCGACTACCGTAAGGAGGTGCGCACACAACAGGTGCGATCCAAAACTAAGAAAAATAAACGCAAGTGCTCGTCCGAAATTCTGTGCAGTCTTGAGGTAGTCAATCACAAATGCAATCGCTGGGGCGAGAAACACTACCCCCCAAAGCTGCGTTATCAGACCAAGCGTACCCCAACTGTAGTTCTCCATCCCCAAACCATAGGATTGGGCTTCAGAGAGCATGATCGACAAAACGCCAGCACATGCGGCAGACCAGGGCGAAAAACCTAGTTTTCGCGCGAGGAAGAACACAGACCACGGCAGCAGGCACGCTAGGAGCGTTGTGAAGGCGATGAGAATACCCCATATCGGAACTACTTCGCCTACGGCCTTGTAGGTCGCAAACATGACAAGATGCGGTAGGCTCTGATAGACGCGAAAGAGCGGATAACCAAACGGACTCGCATCGAACCAGAAATCGAAGATACTCCCCCCTGCCAGGGAACTCTCATTCATCTGCTGCAGAATAGCACCGTGCAAAGCGAGGTCATTAAACTGATTCGGGCCCGCTTGAAACTCTGGAAGGAACGCCCACAACGCGCACAGCCCGGCTGCCACGAGGAGTCCGTATGGTCCGTATGATCGAAAGAGCCTAAGCGCTATGTGAAGGATCATGAAAAGATGCGCGAAAGTATTATAACCACAGAGAGACTAAGGCAGCTATCACCGGCGGGGCAAGAGATGATACTTGAGACCTGTGTAGAGCCACAAGAAAATATCCCCTTCCGAACCACCCTCAACGTGGTAACATGCCGGCGCTATGACAAATCCCGATGAACTCTCACGCCGTGAAACACTTGCAGAGCAAGGCGGTGGTCCCGAACGGATCAGTAAACAACACGCTGCGGGTAAACTCACCGCCCGCGAGCGTATAAACACACTCCTTGACCCCGACTCTTTTTCGGAGATCGATAAGTTTGTAACGCACCGCTCGAATAACTTTGGCCTAGCTGATAAACGCTACCTTGGAGACGGTGTAGTAACCGGCACGGGCACGATACAGGGCCGTCCCGTGTGTGTGTTTGCGCAGGACTTTACGGTATTTGGTGGCTCCCTCGCTGCCATGCACGCCAAAAAGATCGTTAAGATTATGGATCTCGCCGAGCGAATTGGCTGCCCGATTATTGGGCTAAACGATTCCGGCGGAGCACGAATCCAAGAGGGAGTTGAGAGCCTTGGCGGATATGCAGATATTTTTCTGCGCAATACGCTGCTCTCTGGCGTGGTACCTCAGCTCTCTCTCATCCTTGGGCCGTGTGCCGGTGGTGCTGTGTACTCACCTGCGATTACTGACTTCATCCTTATGGTGAAGGGCCAGAGCCATATGTTCATCACAGGCCCCGATGTAATCAAAACAGTCACCAAGGAAGAAGTTACAAAAGAGGTCTTGGGCGGAGCCGATACACACTGTGCAATAAGTGGCGTTGCACACCTGGAATCTCAGGACGACCAGAGCTGCATCCTGCTGTGTAGAGAGCTCTTAAGTTATCTACCACAGAACAACCTGGAACGTGCTCCACGTGTCCTATCTGGCGATCTGGCTGACCGTGAGGATCCTGACCTCGATACTCTCGTTCCGCCACAGCCAAATATCCCCTACGACATAAAGCGTCTAATTCGCTCGCTTGCCGACTCGGGCGTTTTCTTTGAAATTCAGCCGGCTCATGCGCCGAACATAGTCATCGGCTTTGTGCGCCTTAACGGGCACTCAGTAGGCGTCGTTGCTAATCAACCGAGCGCCCTCGCTGGCTGCCTCGATATACATGCAAGCACCAAAGCTGCCCGCTTTGTGCGCTTTTGTGATGCTTTTAACATCCCGCTCCTTACCTTGGTTGACGTGCCGGGATTTCTCCCAGGCGTACAGCAGGAACACGGCGGTATAATTCGGCACGGAGCAAAATTACTGTATGCGTTTGCTGAGGCGACAGTGCCGAAGGTAACTGTCATCACACGCAAAGCGTACGGTGGCGCATACGATGTGATGAGTTCAAAACACATCCGTGCCGATATGAATTTTGCTTACCCAACGGCTGAGATAGCTGTGATGGGCTCCGATGGAGCTGTAAGTATTATCTTTAAGAAAGAGCTCGACGAAGCAGCAGCGCGCGGAGAACACGAGGCTACCCGGCAGAGACTTGTCGCTGAGTATCGCGAGAAGTTTGCGAATCCGTGGGAGTCTGCTGAACTCGGATTTATAGACAAAGTTATCCGCCCACGCGAGACACGGACCCACGTGATAAAGGCGTTTGAGGTGCTGTCAAACAAGAGACAGAGCAACCCCAAGAAGAAACACGGAAATATTCCACTCTAAACGAGGTATTAACCTGCGCTATATTATCTCATCTTTATGACATCCCCCATCACTACCACCATCACACTATACCCTCCGCTCCCACCATCAACCGCGGACCGTGAAGTGCCGTTTGTGGTCTCCACACCACCTTCGCAGGCACTCAACGCTCAAACCGTAGCAGCGATAGCTTTAGCTCTTAACCAACTACTCCCTGCTGGTGACTTAAGCGTTTCTTCAACTGGTGCGCTAACGTGCTCTTCGTCATCTCCTGAGAGCGCATGGAGCATTGCTGCTCGTATTGAAGCCGTATCGCGGAGTGGCCTATGAGTACCTACATAGTGAACGTAAACGGAGAGTCATTCTCTGTAACTCTCAAAGAGCGCCGCGGCACAACCCTCACTTTCTTGGTAGATGGACGTGAGTATTCGGTATCGGTTGCGCCTAAGCCAAACGTCACAGCTTTTGTCTCTAGTGACGCGCCCACGCCTTCATTGAACCAGTCATCACCCCCATCAGGGAGAGCCACTACAAGCACCTCAGCAGAGCTACTTGCACCTATCCCAGGAATTGTATCAGACCTCAAAGCAACAGAGGGTCAACAGGTGAGCGCTGGCGAGGCGGTAGTTGTCCTTGAAGCGATGAAGATGGAGAACCCGATCAAGGCACACCGCTCAGGTCGCATCACACGAGTCCACGTTAAGCGCGGGGAAGAGGTGGCACACGGGGCTCCGCTAGTGTCGATTGAAGAATAGAGGCACCTCTGCAGAGGAGTGCCATACTTGCTATTCCTTTCGCTGACAGACGATGAACTTTCCCTAGTATGCTAGGCGTCAGGAAGTGTTTACTGGTCCCGGGCTAGACGGGCTGGTGTCATGACAATACAGTTAGCCTCCTGTACTCACACCGTCACCTCAAACTCGATCTCATCCCGAATTGGAATGCCGTTCTCAGCGAATAGTGGAATCTGTGG
>JBIIHY010000143.1:0-7596 GCA_044235305.1 Bdellovibrionota bacterium | reverse complement strand
CTCCGGTTGTGAGGAGGGATACAGGAGTATGTGTTTCAAACGGCGGCAACAAAGGAGGCCTCACGTGTGAATACCGGCAAAATGGCCCTTCAGAGCGCGCTGATAAACATCGCCCTGTTGCTTGGCTCAATAGCTCTTGGCCTCGCGCCCGCGGAATTCTTCGCACGAGTAGGCGAGGAACGGGGCAAAGACCCGAACAAGCTTCTCTCTGTCTTACCAATCTCGCGAAATCGGTCTGCCACCGACATCCGAATTCTTGGTGTAGGGGAATCAACTGTAGTGGGAGAGCCCTACCATTCAAAGATTAGCCCGATTGGGCTCCTTGCTGGTTACCTTAATGCTTCATACCCAGACCATACATTCACCCATTATTTTCACGGATTCGGCGGTGCCGTTCTGTGGAATTTAACCCAGAACGCGGAGGGAGCCCTGACCTCGGCTCCAGACCTCATCGTGGTTATAGCGGGGCATAATGATTTTTTGGGGCGCTGGGCCCCAAATTCAGAATGTAGCCAGGGCAGATTTCTACTAAGTAGTGTGGCAGAGAGGAGCGCGTTGGCGCGGTTGTTATTCGCTCGATTTGATGGCAGTCGTATTGGGCAGCTCCCCGTCGCCGGCGCCCGCTCCTTCTTTGACAGACCGGTTGCGTGTCCTGCGCAATTCCTCGGCGCTATTCAAAGTTATCGAGATTCCTTAGAACAGTGGGCAATATTCGCACATGAGAGCCACATCCCGCTTATTTTTGTTTTTCCGGCCGCCAATGAGGGTGCCTATCCTCCGTCTAGAAGCATGTACACTGGGCGCTCGCACCAGGAGGAGTTTAGCGAGCTATACACAAGAGGAAGGCTCTTCCTCTCCTTGAATCAAGACGAGGAGGCCTCGCAATGTTTCCAGGAGGCGGCTACCTATGATGCCAATTTCGCGGAACTGGCGTATCAACGGGGAAAAGCGTACCGGCGTCTAGGACGGAACACTGAGGCGATACAAAATTTTACAACTGCCAAGGACAATGATGGCCTGCCTCTACGTGCCCTCGCCGTTCAACGAAGGGCTATGCGTGGAGTGGCAGCCACGTATAACATCCCGATGATTGACGCGGACGCGGTACTCAGGGCCCAATCCCCCGATGGCATCTTGGATAGTCGTTTTTTTCATGACGCGCACCACCCTAGTATTAGCGGGTACAATCTAATCGCGCATAGTGCGTACAAAACCATACTAGACTCGGATGCGCTTAAGCTTGGCAAGCGGCAGCCGGCGGTGCTCATGAGTGAACTTGAAATACTCAAGCGGTATGGGTTTACCAAGCATGACTGGCTCAAGGTCCTGGAGTCACGAATTAAATGGTATGAAGCTACCCATTTTCTCTCATTCGATCCCTCAGATAGATACGAATCGGAGGTAACGCTACTGCAAATGCTGCAAAAACTGGACACAGAGTCAGATTCCAAGTGGCGGACTGCTAAGATGTACCAACTGAGGTCTCTCATGGCGAAGTCAGCCGAGGACATGGCCAACAGTCTCTTACATCCGCAGAAGAAGATTGGGGCCTGCAACGCTTTACCGGCCGAGGCTCTCAAATCTGGCTTGGCGGCGGCGGTCTTAAAGGAAAAAGATACAGAGGCCCTTAAGCAGGGTTTCCCCTGGTTCGCACTTGCCGTTCAAACGCTCAATCAATAACCACTAAGGGCGAGCAGTGGCGACCGCAAATAACTACCACCACTTGGATAGCAGCGATCCAGCAAGAGAACGCTCTCTCTTCAGTTCTCGTTTACAACGTCGTACACATCTACCAGCGCCACGCTGCGACCCTCACCCCTACACCACTACCGTCTCCGAAAACGGCGGTCTCAGCAATCTAGCACGCGCAACGACTGCAGTCTGTGCGAGAACTGGGTGAGTCTTTTCTAGCCGAGTAAGCTGATTCAGGTGATCCGCTGTCTGGCTAACGAGCCGCGCGACATCTCCATCAGCAACCCCAGAGAGCCTGAGTAATCCTGAGAACTCACCCCACGACTCAGCATCCATCCAGGTGATGACTGTAAGTGCCGCATCCGGAAGCACCTCAAGCTCCTGCGCGCTCCCTGGCCCTTGGTAGGCACCCCGTATGCGTTCAACGATAGCGCGCATCTTGGCGTACAGCTCATTCTTTATCGGGTTTGATTTAAGCTTAAAGTAAGAACGGTGTGGGTCACCTGAGATACTCGCTATTAACCCAACCAGTTCATACGTAGCACACTCATCAAAGAGCCCATCAGAAATTGCTTCACCCAGTTGCAACACTAAGCTGGTGCACAGCTCAGCAGCCCAGTACCCCTTGTCTGTCAGGCTGCCACCTTCCACATATCCAAGCGCGCGCAACCCTTCGAGCGTGAGTAAAAGCGTACGCTCCTGTCTGTTTTCAAGCTCATCGGCCTCACGCAGCTTCCGACGCACACGCTTCTCAGCTTTCTTGCGACGCTCTCCCTTAAGAGATGAATCGCCATCGACAGCCTCCTGCTCAAGCACTGCTTGCTCACGCAGCGCACTGGCATCTTTTCTATCAAGAAACGCTGCTAAACTGCGCTCAACGGTAAACTGGAGGTCGTCAACGTTTCGATACTTCAGCAGATTTAACACCGTTGATGGCGCTGCAAAGTACGAGGACCTAAGCGGCTCGGGTGGACGCTTTGAAACTTCAAGCAGCACCCGCGCATCCGAGAACTTACTCGGTGTAATAACACACACACCAACGGCATCACGCCCGCGCCGTCCAGCGCGTCCTGCCATCTGTTGAAACTCTGCCGGCGAGAGAACGCTGAACCCCTCGGAGCCGCGTTTACTGTGTGCTGTAATAACCACCGTTCGCGCTGGAAAATCCACACCTGCTGCAACAGTTCCGGTAGCAACCAGAAGCCGCAGCACTCCGCGCGACATCAGCTCCTCTAGTAGCAAGCGCCACATCAGAAGCTGACCTGCATGGTGCGCCCCAACACCGGTGGTAATAAGCGGGCCGTAGTGCGGATACGTTGTGATAAAGGCAGGATCGAAGTTGTACTTCGCTATAATCTGATCTATCTCATACTGAATTCGAGCTTGCGCTTCAGGCGAAAGGTGAGACTTCTCGTTGCGGTGCAGGGTTTCAACGTCTGCATCACACTGCTTACGTGCTGTTCTAAATAAGATAGCCGGCAAGAGGTCGTCTCTTCCGAGTTCTCGTAAAATAGTACCTACTGGAAAATCTTGGTGCATAGCGACTACCTGCGACCTCCGCGAGAGCTACGGCCAGAGCCGCGCCCCGAACGACGACGGGGAGAAGAGCCGCCTCCACCGTTACCACCACCATCACCGTCAGCACCACGACCACCACGGTGACCGCCGCGCCTAAATCCGCCCCGACCACCACGACCTCCGCCATCGTCGAGCGACATCGTGTTGTAGTAGTGCGACACCTCAGGGGAGAGGTGTCCCTTCTCGTCGCTTAGCGGAATAACACCGTAGCGTGGGTGCAAGAATGCGTAACGCAACTCAACTGGCCGCTCAGTCTTCACGACGATGCGACACTCTTTGTTGCGCACCTCTTCGATCCAACTTGCGATCTCCTCTGCATTCGATATCGACGCCGAGAGCATCAGCAACGTCGAGCTGCTTGGTGTCAAGATGATACTCTCTTCCCACACCGCTCCGCGCTGTGGATCAGCGATGTAGTGCACCTCATCGAGCACGACCAGGGAGTACCTCCCAAGACCGCTGTAGAGCTCGTTGCGGTAGATCTCTGTAGTGGCGATAACAACATCGGAATCACCTTCGATCTTTCTATCGCCGGTTAAGAGCCCAACTGAGTAATCTTTACCAAAGGTAACTTGGAACTCACTGTACTTTGTATTTGAGAGCGCTTTAAGGGGTGTGGTGTAAACCGCTCGTTGCCCTTTTTTCAGCAGATTCTTCATCGCCTGAACCGCGATGAAGGTCTTTCCTGAACCAGTTGGAGCGACTACCAGAGTATCGATACCATTATCGAGGTTATCGATCGCACTCTTTTGAAAATCATCAACAACGAAGGTGCCCTTCTCAGGAACTCCAAGTCCCTGCAGGAGCCGCTGTCGCGATTCCTCTATGGCACGGTGCTTTAACATATAAAAACCTCACAATCCTAAATAGAGGGCGGCGTTTCGGAGGGGGTCGGCGGAGCCAACTCGTAACGACACGCAACGAAACTTCTTACAAACGAGGGCGCTCCACTAGTGAGATCCTTCAAAGCTCCATCAAAAACGACAGAGCCCTCAAAGAGCGCCAATATCCGGTCAACCGCAGGTAAAAGCCTACGTAAGTCATGACTTACCATAACCGTGGTAGGTTTATACTCCGAATGGAGCTCCACGATAAGATCCATAATGACACTACTTGCAACTGGGTCGAGGCCGCTGGTGGGGTCATCAAGGAGCAAGATCTTTGGACGGGCCACAAGCGCTCGCGCCAGCGAGACCCGGCGTCGCATGCCGCCACTTATTTGACCTGGCATCTTGTGTGCTGCTCGAGTAAGCCCAACCCGTGCAAGTATTTCACTTACCTTACTGCACACGTACTCACGCTCTACCTGCCTGAGGCAGGTAGTTGGCACCTTTCCACCAACCAGAGGAAACGCCACATTGTCGTACACCGAGAGGGAGTCAAAGAGGGCGCCCTCTTGAAACATGAGACCTACGTCGCCATACGTGCACCCGCCATCAAGCATCACGATTCCGGAATCAGAGCGGCAGGTGTTAGCAATTATCTTAAGAAGGACACTCTTTCCGCCACCACTTGGGCCGATAAGCCCATTAATCGAGCCAGGCTTGAGCGCAAAGCTAACCCCGCGTAGGACACGCTTTCCGTCAAAACTGCGCTGAATATCATCGACCCGTAACACTACAAAGACTCTTGGTTAGGTAAGTGTACTGTAGTGATCGCACGATAACTCCTGTTCAACAACAGGTACCTCATCCAAAACCGGTGTTTTTTGGGGGGTCCAGGCCCCAGCCTTTACCGCCTGAAGGAGCGATAGCTGCTGTTCAAGGGTATGAAGGGTCAAAAGCTGCTTTCGCCAGCCGGCACCACGAGCCATCTGCGAGGCTAATTGCTTGAGCTTTCCAGCACAGGATGATGCTTGAAAGTCTTCTTGCAATAGCTCAGCGTAGCGCAGGAGCACATCAACCATTAACTCTTGGTTACTCCGCAGGTCAGTCACCAGACCAGTGTGGATCTCTTTAAAAATAAACGGATTCCAGATAGCAGCCCGTCCTATAAAGAGCCCAGCTACCCGACCCCGTAGCCGCTCCTTAGCCGAGGCGCTATCTACTACATCACCACTCCCCATGACTGGAATAGAGAGCGCGTCAGCAATGGTTTCTGTAAGCGACCAATCAGCCAATCCCCGATACAGCTGCGCGCGAGTGCGTGCATGAACAGCGAGCGCTTCAACGCCCTCACCCTCCGCCATGCGCGCAACTTCAAGTGCGTTGCGAGAGCTCTCATCCCACCCTGCACGAATCTTTATGGTGACCGGGATAGAAACCGCCTTACGAACAGCGCGAATTATCTCCTTTAGATGATCTGGTTGCCGCATCAGTTCGCAGCCACCACCACGTTTTACAACCTTTGGCGCCGGACATCCGCAGTTTATATCTACGATATCAGCACCGATATCCTGCACCATAAGCGCTGCGTCACGCATGCGGTCAATATCGTACCCAAAGATCTGTACGCAGTACGGCCGCTCATCACTTGAAAATTTCATCATCTCCAGGGTGCGTTTTGAGCCGCGCGTCATCCCTTCAACTGAGACAAACTCACTCACCGTAAGCCCAACACTGTCCGGATTAAGCAGCTTTATAAGCCGTCGAAATGGCCGGGTTGTAACACCACTCATCGGCGAGAGCACCAGCCCAGGCGATACCTCAATGTTTCGTACTTTGTAACCCGTGACCATACTGCTATATCGGGGAACTCCCCCCTTTTTTTACTCCTGCTCCAAACACCCGCGCACCTTACGCGCGAGCACATCGATGGCGAACGGCTTCTGAATAAAGTCGCGCCCTCCCTGTGATAGTATCCGGTGTACAACTTCTTCGGAACTAAAGCCACTCACCAGCAGCACGCGCACACAGCTATTTAGCTGTTTCAGGCGGTTAAAGACCTCTTCTCCAGACATCCCGGGCATCAGCATATCGAGGATTACGAGCGCAAAGCCGTGGTTAGCAGCTTTATACTTCTCAAGCGCCTCAAGCCCAGAGCCGGCGGTTTCTACCGAGTACCCCAAGTGACTTAGACTTAACCCCAACACGTTGCGCACAGCGTACTCGTCGTCGACAACCAGTATGCGCTCGCCGTACCCCGGCTGAGGCCCCTCACTGTGAGCGTCAGAGCCGCGTGCTCCCATGTGAGACGCTTCATCACCCACTTCATCTACAACTGGAAGCACAACTCTAAATTGAGTGCCGCGCCCGCGCTCAGAGTCGACCTCAATTGCACCACCCAACCTCTTCACGATCGAATTAACCGTAGCCAGACCGAGCCCGGTGCCCTTAGCACCTTTAGTGGTGAAATACGGCTCAAAGAGACGCGCTCGAGTCTCACTATCCATCCCCTCACCGGTATCCTGAACAACCAGTGCAGAGTACGCCGAGGCAGCGGGCTCTGTTCCAAAAAGGCGTGAGACCTCCTCTGATGAGCACCGGCGTTCAACTGAGATTCCTATCTGCCCCTGCCCTTTAATCGCATCGCGAGCGTTGACCACCAAGTTAATAATGACCTGACTGAGCTGCGCTTCAGAGCCAATCACTGCAACCGACCGGGCTGGAGGCTCATACGCCAATCGAATCTGCGAGGGGATGGCACTCTTAAGCAGCACACACACCCTCGACACCACTTCGCCAAGGTCGACTTTTGCCCCAGATGACTCGGTGTCGGCGCGCGAAAACTGCAAGATCTGCTGCGACAGCGACGAAGCGCGCAGCGCCCCCTCCTCTACCGCTTTGAGGGATTCAACGTGTGATCCCTCCTGCGGGAGCACATGGTGCAGGTAGGCGTAGTGCCCAAGGATACCGGTTAAGATATTGTTGAAATCGTGCGCCACTGCTCCAGCAAGGATACCCAGAGTCTCAAGCCGTTGGTCGTGAAAAACCTTACTCGAATCATCATCCGAGAAGCTCGCCAGCACCCGGATAAGCAGCAACTCGCCCGAGAAGGTAGCAAGTTTTACTAACACCGAAGCCCCCGAAAACGGGTGGAACTCGGCTGAAAACTCGCGCGTTTCCCACCGCATCTTATTGGCATCAGGCCAGAAATCGGTAATCGGTCGCCCCTCTATATCAGCCGTAGTAGCACCCACCAGCCGTGCAAAGGCTGTATTTGCTCCTAAACATTCAAGCTGCCTGTTTATAAAACAGTGCGGCTCGGGCAGAGCCTCTAAGAGGAGCGCTGTGGTACTTCGGGTGGTCATAGGTAAGGTACTCAAAGGTATAGCTTTCTTCGGCACTATACTAAGTGAAACTGCCCTTTAACAACGTGCCTATTTGCGCCGTGAGCGAAAAAGGCAGTTTGCGACAGATCGAGCGCGAGAAATGTGGATCCCTTCTA
>JBIIHY010000142.1:0-7602 GCA_044235305.1 Bdellovibrionota bacterium | reverse complement strand
ATTCACATGACAAGCTTCTCAACAGACTCTGACGTAAAAGTTGCGATGGAGCCGTTTGCGGATCTCAGGCCGGCTTCGATTCCAGCAACGTTCCTGCAACACCGGCATCCGAAGATCTATTCGGACTCTATGACTCCAGCAAATGAGGGGAATGACGAACTCAACTGGAATCCACCCGGGCACGGAGATATCTACGCTGCTCTGTTAGCCACCGGATTAGCTCAGAAGCTTCTTGATCTCGGCAAGCGTTACATGTTTGTAGCAAACGCCGACAACCTAGGTGCAACAGTTGAGCCCGCGATCCTTGGGTACTTCGTCAAAAGTGCTGCACCGTTCCTTATGGAAACTGCGGAGCGTACCGCAGCCGACTCAAAAGGCGGGCACCTTGCGCGCCGCAAGGGAACAGGGCGGTTGCTGCTACGAGAGAGTGGCCAAGCGCCGATAACGTCTCGTGGTGAGATTATTCCTGAGTTTCAGGATGTAACGCGCTACAGGCATTTCAACACGAACAATATCTGGCTCGACCTGCAAGCTGTCGTTGACGTGGCGCGCTCGCACGACGGTACGATTCCGTTGCCGCTTATCAGTAATCGAAAGACGGTGAATCCTCGAGACCGTTCAAGTCGCCCAGTTATACAGATAGAAACAGCGATGGGGGCGGCGATTGAGGTGTTTGACGGTGCGCGAGCGATACAGGTGCCTCGCTCTCGTTTCGCACCGGTGAAGTCAAATAACGATCTCTTGGTTGTACGCTCGGATGCCTATGTGCTCACTCCTCAGTACACCATGGTAGTTAATCCAAAAAGGACACTACCGGGATTGCCGCTTGTGTCCCTTGATACTCGCTTTTTTGGATTGCTGCGTGACTTTGAGGCGCGAGTGAAAGTCGTACCATCGCTCCTTGAGGCGGAAGGCCTGGTAGTAAAGGGCGATGTTGTTTTTTCTCACCCACTGCGAGTTTGCGGGAAGGTAACGTTGACCACTTCAAGCGAAGCGCAACAGCCTCTTCCGGCAGCGCTCAAGGTAGCAGAGGCGCGCGAGTACTCGCTGTAGTGCCAAAGGACGTGTGATGCGAAATCACCTCCTGGATAACGCAAAAGCGGCTTTCATGGTGATGGTTGTGCTTGGGCACCTCCTTGAGCCGATGCGAGTCATGAGCGGGACCACTCAGGCGCTCTACCTCTATCTCTACGCGTTTCATATCCCAGGGTTGGCGCTGTTGTCTGGTGCGGTCTGGCAACCTACTCTGAGCACCGCTGCGGTGCGTAAGAGCGCGCGCGATTTACTGGTGCCTGTTCTGGTCTTTGAGGTGTTGTATGAGGCGCTTTATGCGTTCAATCACGGGCACATCAGCCCTTATGCCCAGGGCTTTCAGCCGTATTGGTTGCTTTGGTATCTGCCGAGCCTGTTCTTGTGGCGGTTAATACTCCCACTTGTTTGTAGTGTTCGTGTACCGCTTATCGCAAGTATTCTCATCGGCGTGGTAGCAGGTTGTACTGAGGGCATGCAGGGGTTTTTCTTTGATGCATCCCGAACGCTCGTTTTGTTTCCCTTTTTTGTTGCAGGATATCAGTGGCGGAGTATCCTACATATTCAGGTGCCGTCGACTCTAACGCGCGTTTTAGCGGGCGGGATACTTATCTGCGGAGCGGCTTTGGCATTTGAATTTCGTGGAGAGTATCCCAATTGGCTGTACGGTAGTGAATGCTTTGCTGCGTTTGGCGTTCCACTTGCAGTAGGGGCAGCTATTCGGGTAGCACTGTACATCTTCTCAGCGGCTCTCGTGTGGGCTGTTATATCGCTGTTGCCGCGCAGTGAAACACCTCTGGGACAGCGCTCTGCAAACATTCTGTACGTATATCTGTGGCACGGTATTTTCATCCGGGCAGCCGATGATAGCGGCTTATTTGGGCTTGTTGGCACATTCCCTCCAGCGCTTACGTACACGATGTTTAGTGGCCTTGCACTCCTAGCCTTTGTTCTGCTCAGCAGCGGTATCGTCAAAAGGCTCACTGATAGGGTTCTGCTCTTCAGGCACTGAAGGGGGTTGAAAATAAGAGCTATCCTTGTCTACTGTTTGCCATGTCTTTGAAACAGCTATCAGTAATCGGCGCCGGCCGAGTCGGGCAAACCGTAGCAGCGCTGCTCACTCGCACTCATCGCGTAGTTATAAACGAGGTGTGTAATCGTTCTCTAGGCTCAGCACAGCTTGCAGTAGATTTCATAGGGCAGGGGCAGGGTGTTGCTAACATTTCCAGTATGCGTCCATCAGAGCTATGGATGATCTCTTGTGTTGATAGCGAGATCGCAGCCGTTAGTCATTTGCTAGCTGCTACGGGTGTCGTTCGTTCGGGCGATATTGTGTTTCACACAAGTGGGGCGCTCCCGTCGACCGTGCTTGCACCTTTTCATGCCTGTGGGGCGCATGTGGCGAGCATCCATCCAGTTAAGAGTTTTGCAGATCCTAGCCTTGCCGTAGAAACCTTTGAAGGCACCTGGTGCGGCGTGGAGGGTGATGATAGCGCGTGTGTTGAGCTCACGCGGCTCTTTGGTTCTATCGGTGCATCCGTGTTTCGCTTTACCGCAGAGGCAAAAGAGCTTTGTCATATCGGACACGTTTTTGCTAGCAACTACCTGGTTGCGATCTTAGACTGCGCGCAACATCTGTATAGCGCCGCTGGCGTTCCAGAGAGTGTCAGGGGAGCTTTCTTGCAATCTATCGTTGAGGGGACGCTACAGAATGTTAGCATTCTTGGAGGTGAGCGTGCACTTACTGGTCCAGTGAAGCGGGGTGATACCGTAGTCATTAAAAGGCATCTTGAGCTTCTTCAGACTCAAGCTCCTGAGCTGTGTGGCGCCTACGCGGAGTTAGCTAAGGGAGCTCTTCGTATCGCTGAGCGAGCGGGGCTTCATCCAGAGAAAGTTGAAGCTGTCTCGAAAGTCCTTGCAACGAGGTAGATATGGCTGTTCACATCGATCCGACTGATAATCCTGCTATTGGGACGATTCACGTTCCTGGCACTTCGGGCTCGCCAATAACAGTTATTGGTACGCCTACCATTAGGACCGCGTTTGATCCGAAGTGTCTTGAGCAGGCGATAAATACTCGAACAGCTCCAGGAGTAGAGTCGATAGTCATCAATCCAGATGCCCACGCAGGGTATGGTGCCCCTATTGGATGTGTTCTCGCTTCGCGGACGCATGTGTATCCAGGCCCCATCGGGGTTGATATCAAGTGCTCGATGAGTTTGTTGCAGCTTGATCTTCCGGGCGACAAAATTGCTGAAAAACCGGTTCGGCGTAAGCTTATCCAGGCTATCTGTGACCGTATTCCAACTGGTCCGGGCAGGGGAGCCCGTTCTGTGCCGCGCGGCAAGGTGTTTGACGACGCAGTAGCACGAGCTGCTGTCATTGGCGGTGCTACTCAAGAGGTATGCGAAAAACTCGGTATCCCGATCGCCTGGATCGAGCGGTGTGAAGATGCCTTTCATGCGGGGCATGATGGTTCTCAAGCAGCGCTTGAAGGGCGGTTGAATACGCTGATTGAGAGTGGCGTCATAAGAAATCTATCTGACAAATTTCATCAGCTTGGATCTTACGGTGGCGGTAACCACTTTGGCGAGTGCAGCACGGTGTCCATCGAGGACAACACAAGGGCGAGAGAGATAGCCAACGTATTCGGTCTTCGTGATGGGCATGTTGCGTTCCTGTCACATTGTGGTTCGCGTGGATTTGGAAATGTGCTGGCGCGCAATCAGTTTACGCTGCTCTATGATCTCTTTGCGCAACGCGGCGTGCCGCTACCGGGAGGCGATAAAGAGTTAGTGTATGCGCAGCTTGGTACGCCGGAAGCGGATGCGTACCTCGACGACATGGCACTCGGCGCTAACTTTGCAACGGTCAATCACTTGGTGATTAATGCGCTGGTGCTTGAGGCTTTTCAGGAGGTTTTTCCTGCTGTGACCGGCGAGCTGGTGTACTTTATCAGTCACAACATCGCGCGCAGGGAGCCGCTTGATGGTGAGATGGCGTGGGTGCACCGCAAGGGAGCTACACGAGCCTTCCCGGCCGGTCATCCAAGCTTGAAGGGGACGCGCTATGAATCCACGGGGCATCCGATCCTCCTTCCAGGAAATCCGCGGGATGGGTCGGTGGTGATGGTAGCGGAAGAGGGGGCGCGTGTGAGTTGCTACAGCGTGAACCACGGCGCCGGTAGAGCCCTTGGACGTCGCGCCGCATTTCGAACCTTGGATCAGAGCGCCGTAGATACAGAACTTGACCGGTTGGACATCTTGAGCAACTGCAGACAATACCCGCTTGATGAGGCGCCGGATGCATACAAAAATTTTAAAGAGGTTCTGCGTTCGGTTGAAACTGCAGGGCTGGCCTCGACAGTCGCACACCTCAAGAGTCGATTCGTCTTGAAGGACGCTGCCGAGGCTGAGTGAGAAGCCTATCCAATGTGAGGTGGTAGGACGTCTCGTATCTCGTTTACCTTCTGTTCCAGGTCAGCCGGCATCTTAGCGGACTGAATGGTTTCGCGGGTTCCGTAGAAGGCGCGCTCGTCACCGTCGTCACGAGTAACGCTCACACCGTCGATACTCGCTCCAAGAAAGAGCCCCTCAGTGCGTGAGTACGCCACCACCTCTGCTTGCGGAGCCTCAAACGTCTTGTCGAATTTCCCGGCAACTGCACTCAGCTCCCCGCCCACCTTAAAGCTACCTTTGCGCAGCGCGCTGGCAGCTTTTTCTCCGGTGATGTAGAGCACCATGTCAGCGGATTTCACACCGGCTTGAAGTCCGATGCTGCCGCCGGTGAGGTTAAGAAACATCGGATTTTCCCAAGTGCCTGCCGATGATTTGCAGAATCCAACACCGTCACCGTGGCTGCCACCGATTCCGGCTGATACTGTCACTGTATTTGGAAAGATCGCTACGCATCGAGTTTTATCGAGTACCGACGCTGGTACTCTATCTGTCTTTCGTTCAGAGATAGCTTTGTAGACCTCCGTTGATTTGGTCAGCGACTCTTGAGCCTCCTTAAATGCGCGCGATGAGCGGTCGAGATTTACATCTTCCGCGTGTGTACTCGCTGTGAATACGCTCAGCGTGAGCGCGGATAGTAGCGACCCGGTAACAATGTGACTTTTCATACTCGTTCCTCTCAATTTTTCTCGTACGGTTTCTTGCATGGTCAAACGACCACGTGGGGCGCGTTTTTACACCCCGCTAATTGCAAGGTTGGCCGAGGAGGGGGCAGGGCGCTATGAGGGGTATTAGGTTAAGCGCACAGCGCTCGTATCCGTCGTAACAAGGCGAGCGTAAAGCCTGATGAACACAGGTATGGGAGCAGGCTTTTGTTGAGGCGCTCTGATTGTACTGCAACAGTTACTAGGCGCTTTATCTCATCGAGCGATGCGTGCTCAAGCTGCTCTGGATTCTGAAGGTAGGGGCGAGCCTCGTCTATATGCGCGAGCCAGTCGAAATCAGGTATCGCCAGGTTTGTCTTTTCAAGCTCGCGTTTTAGTTCACTCACCAGGGGGAGGTATTCTCCCGTAGTCACGTAAATATTCTGCGCTTCCTGGCAGTCGCCGTTTTCTAGTGGTTCAATCAGGGTGAAAAGTGAAGCGAATGGCTCCGACATGGGGTGGTGATTGAAGAATAATTAAGTCGGAAACCTTAAAGGAAAAGGGGGATAAGCTAACTGTGGGATTCGAACCCACGACCTGCGGTTTACAAAACCGCTGCTCTACCAACTGAGCTAAGTTAGCACATTTCTTACTACCAACTGCTTGTCCTCCGAAGCCTTGGCGAAGGAGGAAGCTAAGTTAGCAAACTGTAAGATGACCCTACAGTAACTCGCACCTTTTTTCAATCGTTCAGCTCTATTGGGGTATGATTCTGCCCGGTTTACCTGTCCGAGGGGGTCATGCGACAGACAAAAAACTTACAAAGTAGCCAACAGTTGCAAGCCGCCGTATTTACTTGAAGAACGTAATTTACCATAATGCCGCCCCATTGGAAGCTGTGTGCCCAAGTAGCTCAGTCGGTAGAGCACTTCCTTGGTAAGGAAGAGGTCACGGATTCGAGTTCCGTCTTGGGCTCCATGTTGTTCCTACAACAACTTGGCTGCGCCAAGATTGTTGTGACGGGCAGGGGGTCCTGCACCCGGGTTGTTGGCTGCAACAACTTGGAACCTACAACAACTTGGCTGCGCCAAGATTGTTGTGACGGGCAGGGGATCCTGCACCCGGGTTGTTCCTACAACAACTTGGCGTTGCCAAGATTGTTGTTACGGCGGCTTGGAACCTACAGCAACTTGGCTGCGCCAAGATTGCTGTGACGGGCAGGGGATCCTGCACCCGGGTTGTTCCTACAACAACTTGGCGTTGCCAAGATTGTTGTTACGGCGGCTTGGAACCTACAGCAACTTGGCTGCGCCAAGATTGCTGTGACGGGCAGGGGATCCTGCACCCGGGTTGTTCCTACAACAACTTGGCTTTGCCAAGATTGCTGTGGTGGGGGACAGTAAACGGCTTTCAATAAAGACCACTCTCAAGTGGTGAGGTGCCCGAGTGGCTAAAGGGGGCAGACTGTAAATCTGCTGGCTCCGGCCTACGGTGGTTCGAATCCACTCCTCACCACCATTTTTCTCTCTTCCGCTTTAGTCTAGCCGGCTGTTTTTGGACCGCGGACCTTCCAGGTCCGCTAGATATTTCAGCCAGCACGGAAGTACCGGGCGCAAGCTAAACCTTCGCGGTCCCCGGGGGGCAGTCGCCAGCATGTTGCCAGTAGCACTACATTTTTTTCGCTTAAAGTTTCTAAGCCATCTGCCGTTATAACTGGCAGGGATTGGCGTGCATAACCCACTTGGAAGGCTAGGGGATGATTACTTCTTATTTCGCTAAAGCGCGGAGAGTTAAATTGCTCTCTCTCTCTCTCTCTCTCTCTCTTCTAATTATGGGCGCTGCGGGCACTGCCGCAGCACAGTCTTGGCCCGGAGCCGCTCCAACTGCTCGCGCTGATCCACAGCATGCCTATGTAGAAAGTAGCGCTCAAGGTTCTCCTGCAGAGCTCGTACCGCTCGAACAACCTTATCAGATTGCGCCACCACAAGCCTGTTTACGCCCTCCAGTTTTAACCCCACCACAAGCAGCGCAGCATAAATGGCAAGCTAGTTGTGCAGATATCGTCCTAGCAGAACGCAGGTCTCTTCTTAAGAAGGAAGCTGCGTTGAACGCTTTGCAAATAATTACTGAAGAGCTGAAAAAGCTTGAGAATTCCAGGAAAAGACTAACTGCGGATGCGAATGACCTATTGACAAATGGAAATTATTTTTCAACTTATTTAAAGTATCTCGCCGTTGAGAAAAATTCTTCTGCTAGCGACTGTTCAAGTCCACAAGTTAAGTGTGTGCGTTCACCTGGGAGCCGCACGCCCACCGAGACGACCTCATTAGTAGCACTGCTACAGCCAAACGGCTTGCGCTTAGAGTCACTTCATAGTGACGATACCCAAACGTTAGAACAGCAAAATAGATTACTCCGAGAGTCGATTAAATTTACCAAGTCGCGGCCGAATATTTTTCAATTAATCACTCACG
>JBIIHY010000141.1:0-7610 GCA_044235305.1 Bdellovibrionota bacterium | reverse complement strand
TTTAACGAGCAGCGCTACTTCGATATCTTCGTTGAGTACGCAAAGGTAGCCCCCGAGGATATTCTTATTCAAGCGACTGTGTACAACCGTGGCCCAGAGGATGCACAGCTACACGTTTTACCAACCTTGTGGTTTCGCAATACCTGGGCGTCGTGGCTGGCGCGGCGCACTGCTCAGCCTGTTGTTAAGCAGGCACAGGAGTTTGTTGGGTCGAGTGCGATAGAAGCAATTCATGAGCAGCTTGGAACGTATGCACTCTACTGCGAAGGCGAGGTGCCGCTACTCTTTACTGAAAACTCCACAAATCATGCCCGCCTTGGGCTAAACTATCCAGATGTCGGCCCCTACCTTAAAGATGCTTTTAACAGCTACGTGGTGGGGAAGGATAGAAAGGCCGTAAATCCCGAGCTGCGCGGCACTAAGGCAGCAGCGCACTATCAATTAAAAATTCGAGCGGGTGAATCGCAAACGGTGAAGCTGCGACTCCGGTCTCTCGCACCTGCACAGCAGTTAGAGAGTGAGGATATTTTTGGGACACAGTTTGCTTCGGTATTCACACGGCGAATTCAGGAAGCTGATGAATTTTACCGCGCTGTTACACCGCCACGAGTCTCCGCTGATGCAGCGGATGTCATGCGACAGGCACTATCCGGTATGCTGTGGTCTAAGCAGTACTACTTCTGGGATGGGGACTCGTGGCTCGAGGAGCATCGAGCACATCCGCTTCATCGGGGTAGTCGAGAATTTAGGAACCGTGAGTGGTTCCACATGATCAACGACGATATCATCTCGATGCCAGATAAGTGGGAGTATCCGTGGTATGCCGCGTGGGACCTCGCGTTTCACACCGTTGCGTTAGGAATCGTTGATCCTGATTTTGCAAAAGAGCAGATAAAGCTCATGTTGCGGGGAGTGTACCTCCATCCAAGTGGGCAGATACCTGCCTATGAGTGGAACTTCAGCGACGTTAATCCACCGGTTCACGCCTTTGCTACCCTCTTTATGCACCGCACCGACCAGGCTCTAAAGGGTGTGGCGGATTATGATTTTCTTAAATCAGCCTTCAATAAATTGATGCTTAACTTTAGCTGGTGGGTCAATCGCAAAGACCGTTTCGGAAAGAATGTCTTTGAAGGTGGATTTCTTGGCCTCGATAACATCGGGATATTCGACCGCAGTGCGCCGCTACCCACGGGGGGATATCTAGAGCAGGCAGATGGTACTGCCTGGATGGCGCTCTTTACCCAAAATATGCTTGAGATTGCAGTTGAACTCGCTGCACACGATCCCATCTATGAAGAGATGGTGGGTAAATTCCTTGAGCATTTCGTGTACATCGCTGCTGGGATGAACAGACCGGGGCACGATGGGATGTGGGATGATGAAGATGGATTCTACTATGATCTTTTGCGGCTGCCCGACGGGAGCTCTACTCGGCTCAAGGTGCGCTCGATGGTGGGTCTTCTGCCGCTCTGCTCGACCACGGTGATTGAGAAGTGGCAACGGGAGAGGGTGCCAACAGCCACCTCGATGTTTCAGGCGCGGATGCGCCAGATGCCAGAGTTAATGGAGTCGGTACATCCCTCGGGGCCAGGTCATCTGGGTGTGAACGAGCGCGGTCTCATCGCACTTGTAAATCCTGAACGTCTTCGCAGGATCCTTACAAAGGTGCTCGATGAGAATGAGTTTCTAAGCCCATACGGTATCCGCTCACTTTCAAAATTTCATGAACAACACCCCTACATCTTTCATGCAGGCGGGAAGGAATATCGAGTAGATTACCTTCCGGGAGAATCAAATTCGGGGATGTTTGGGGGAAACTCAAACTGGCGCGGGCCGATCTGGATGCCGGTCAACGTGATGCTTATCCGTGCACTGCTCAACTACTATCTCTACTACGGCGACACTTTTAAGATTGAGTGCCCAACCGGTTCGGGAAATATGAAGAACCTCTTCGAAGTTGCTAAAGAGATAGCAGATCGGCTCTCGAAGATCTTTTTAAAAGATGTGAATGGTAGACGCCCTGTCTATGGCGGTACAGAGAAATTTCAGAAAGATCCGCATTGGCGTGACCATATCCTTTTCTATGAGTACTTTCACGGTGAAAACGGCGCTGGTCTTGGTGCAAGCCACCAGACGGGATGGACCGGCTTAGTAGCAAAATGCATCCAGCTTTTCGGATTGCTCGATGCCAAAACAGCCTTAGAGCTAGGTAAGCAGTCTGCCTTTGAGCCTTCTTAGGACACCAAACCTTATCCCGGTCTCCGGCTGTCATGGACCGCGAAGCTTCCAGCTTCGCTGAATGTTGGAGCCAGCACCGGAAGCACCTGGCGAGGCTAGAAGCTTCGCGGTCCGAGGGAGCTTCGCTGAATATTTGAGACCGTCAGCACCGGGCAAATCTAAAGCCGTACGGCTTGGGGTGCACCGCTCGCCATATAGTAACCCCATCCCTGCCTCACCATCTGAATCCACACAACCAGCTACTCTACCTATCCCCGTTTCAGTGTGGTACGGTCCACTAGTTACATGACCCCACCTAAACAGCCTCACAGCCACGCAAGCGCGCCGACAGATGCCTCTCCCAGCTTTCGCTCTCAAGCAATTCTCTTTGCCATCTTATCGAGCATCCTGTCTTCGGTCGCCACAGTGTTTAAAGTTCAGGGTGTTCAATCTGTCCACCCGCTCATCGCTGCATCGACTGGAGTGCTCTTTGCTGGGCTCCTTACACTCGCTTATCTGGCACTGACATCGAATCTTCCGTCTTGGAAGGATATCATTTCGGTGCGTAAGCCACTTCTTATGTTGACCCTGTGTCGACCAATTTTATCGAACACCATATTTACTATCGGCATCGCATACACTTCATCGGTTGAGGCGGTGTTTCTTACCAAGATGGAGCCGTACCTGGTGATCTTTTGGGTGTGGCTCTTAGACGGCGTGCGACCGTCGGGGAACCACCTGCTGCTACTACTTGTGCACATAGCCGGTGCGGTTCTGCTTTCTGTCGGTGCTGCCGGTCTTGAGGGTGGTGAGATCTCGTGGTTTGGAGATTTAATTATAGTCTGTGCTGTTGTCACAGCAGCTCTCTCATATCGTTACGCACCTCAGGTAACAAAGAGCCTTAAACCGCTTCAGACCGCAGCGGTCGTAGAAACTCTCGGCGGCTTAATAACTCTGCCCATGGTGTTACTTGCACCTCCACTTACCTTCTCTCACCAAGAGTTAGTAGGGTGGGCATACATCGGTGTGCACTCGATACTCTTTTACATCCTTGCCATCTCACTTCTCTACGCATCGCTACAGGGAATAGAAGGGTGGATCTCATCAGCCCTACGAGCCACAGGCCCCCTTGTAGCAGCGCCAGTAGCGCTTATCTTCTTTGGCGAAACACTGACTGCAACCCAGGCCGCCGGTGCTTTGATTGTGCTTGTTACATCGGCGTTAATTAGCAAGCGGGATGGGAAGAAGAGTTAAGTCACCTACATTAGATCTCTTGGGCGCTCTCTGAGACGAGTACAGAGGTCCTCTAACGCGCTTGCCGCTGAGTCGGGCACTACATCATCAACGGCATCCACACCGACGCTTTTAAGTACAGGTCCAAGGGTGCTTATATCAATGTGCTCGTCAAAATAGATCCGTCTGGGGCGATATCGTAGAGTCTTCACGGCATCAATCAGTAGCTTGACTATGGATTTTACCAGCACATCGCCGGGCCCGAGATCTATGTGAGCAAGAAGTTGCCCTGAACTACGATTGGCGAGAACCGCTATACACGCGCGGAAGTCTGGATAGCTCTTCGAACCAGATATCCATGAGGGCAGATATGTCCAGCCTACATCCCACTCTTCGTCTGAACCCCGTACACGCCCTAATGCTTTTGTGAGGTCGATACGATTAAAGTGTGCTCCGTTGAAGTCAGGAGCTGGCGGATAATCACTTCGCGACGCGCTCGGTACGAGCTCCGCAATTGAAGGGGGCAGGTTGGCGTAGAGCCCTAACGTGTGCTCGCCTTTTCCCTTCTTCCAGGGGTTTTCTCCTGAGATAATTGCCTTATGAAGCTCTAAGCTCAGAACAACTGCGTGACTGAGATCGATCAGAGACAATTCGTCTGGAAGAGTTGGTGAATACCCTGTGTAATAGCGCCGAATATCAGGAACCAGCTTTCTTGGCCCTATAGGCTCGAACCCGAATGCAGAGAGCAGGCAGCGACTCTCTTCGAGCAGCTCGGTTATCGGCACGAACTCAAAAGTGACCGAGCGAAATAGTCCAATATCTCGACTGCGGACAAATTCCGGCACCGGGGTATCCTTCATGCAGAGCAACGCATCCGCTCGCGTATCAAATACATGCACACCGAAGCACTCTCCAAGAACACCCATCGTGCTGACTACACGCAGCGCTTTGTTTTCAGGTTGTTGTCCGGCGTCAGTGGTGGTTATCTCAAAGGGCATCTCTTCGCCAACAGTCTTCCATACCTGCGCCTCGTACCAGTGACGTGCTAAAGGGAGGAAAGCTGACCACAGAGCTGGTGTCTTCACCACATCGAGGCGGTGGCGAATAATTGGATCGGAGAAATTTGTGCTATCAATAACTGACCTGATCTCAGTAATTGCGGGAGTATGCGTTGCTGAAACGTCTATAGCGCCAGAGGGTAATAACTGGTCAGAATCAAAGTCATCAGAAAGATCGAAGTCCGTTTCGCCTAATTCATCAGTCTCGGCCCAGGTTGGGATAGCTAGCTGAAGGTACCACACCACTTCCGACCGCGACCCCGGCTTTAGCGTACGCGGGAGTTTTTTTGCGGGACCAGGAAAAGAGCGAGCGCCAATCAGATATTCGTAAAGATATTTGCTTCGCTCATGAAGGGCACCGTAGAAGGCAAGCCTTGTTGCTTTACTGAACTCACTCCCTTTGTCGCGAGCTATCTGGAGAAGCCCCCGGGTAGCAAAGACAAAAAGTGAATAGTCCTGTTGCTCATAGGCGGATTTCAGAAGCTCTTCTGCTTGGTCTAGCTCCTGTTCGTTGATTAAAGCTGTGGCCATGCGCCACGCAAGGTCAGTGCGTCGCTCAGGGTGCGCATCAAGTGCTCCCTGGTAGAAGATGAGCGCCTGTTGCGGTAGGTTCATCTTCATAAATTCATCAGCGCATAGCTCGCACGCGTCACCGTACATAGAAGCCTGAAACCCGAACTGTTTAGGGGAGGGGTATTTTTCGCGAAACTCTTTAAGCTTCGAGCAGAGGTCCAGGAAATAGCCCATGTCATCGCTGATATCGAATGTTTTATGGAACCATCCATGCAGGTAATTTGGATACTGCTGAAGTAATAGGTCTACCAGTACGCTCTGCTCGTCGCCTGTAATCTGTTGTATCGCTTTCGACAGCGCCTCGACACGTTGGTCATCAATTGAGGGATCGCTCTTGTGATCTTTGGTTGTGGCTAGCGTAGTAGGTTGCGGAGTCTTTTTTTCTCGTTTGGCCATAGTTGCACCGTTGTTTTGGAAACGCTACCGCAATGCCTATTTCTTGGCCAGATTTCATTTGTGAAGGTGGCTCTAGAAGCAAAAAGAATAGGGGAGAACCAGTTTCGGAGGTAAAAACCTGAGCAAAAACCAGAATGTATGCAAAGGCTAATCAGCCATTGCATCTTACTTCTCCCGTGAATTACTTTTCAACTATCTCTTTTGTGCCCTTCCGATAAGCAAAAAGGGTAAAAGCGACGGCAATCAAAGTCACTACGCAGGCACCGAAAAGAACGGGCCTGTACGTATGTAGGTATTTGGCCAGAGTGGTAACGAGAAGTAAGAAAACGCCAGAAACGCCTTCTTTAACGAAGGTGAGTGCGGAGCTAACTTCAGCGTTGCGATCAAGGCCTTGCACAGCCCGAGGTATAATAATATCGAATACCGCGGTGAACAGCATCACGGAAGCACATGAGTTGCACATCAACCACACGATACCCCAAGTAGGGTTGGTAGGGGTGAGTGCAAACATCGCTTCCGTTATGCAAATAGCGATTATGGCAGCGACCAGTATTGGGAAGGATTGCTTCCTCACACCAGCCCCGAAATAACCGCCCAGTGCGCTGGTGAATTGCACTGTCCAGAAAATCATCTGCCGCTCAGACTCCTCAAGTCCAACGAGCTCTTTGTAGAGCCCAAGGCGGAAGTAAAAGCTTGAGTAAGCAAAGGAGTATATCATGACAGTGCAAAATAGTATCGGGACCGCTCCTTTTACCTTCATCGCCTCTCGCAGAGCGTGATGTGGAAAAGGGTTGGACGTAATGCTTTCGTTCGTTGCTGCGGCTCCTGTAAGAGTCGCGAGAAAAGCCACGACAAGACCAAAAGTCGCTGCGTCGATGAGTAGCGCTGCGGCGATAGCCCCCCGCGGCATCTCGTCGCTAACAGGACCGATAAGCCATACCACACCAATCATCGCAACAGAGATCGCTAAGCGACCCAGGTGAAGAGTTGATGCGGCGGTTCGATTAATCAGGGTTAAGCTATCCTGAGCTTTACCCGCTAAGGTTGCACACACACAGTCGTGTGCTGGATAGTACACGACTTCAAGTAGACCAACCGCTATCCACACTAGAGCAACTAACCACTGGGGGGTGAATCCCGCCAAGACTGCCAAGGCAGTAAACAGCGAGACCCCACCGAGGCCTGTATTGGCGAGCTTGCTGGCCCGAATTGGACCCAGTCTCCTTATAAGCCGTGCCGAGAAGTGACTCAAGCACAGCGAGGGAATTGACTGGAGCACCGAGGCTATCGATACGAACAGCACCTTGTTGGCTGTGTCTCCCTCGGTTGCATAGAATGCAAGCCAGGGGAGCATGTAGAGGCGAATCACGTCGCCAATACGGGATATCCCGTTGATCAATCCGTAGAGTTTTATTTGTTTCATGTTTGGGGAAAACCTTTTTCATTTGTGCCGTGATTGGCACATCCGAAACTGGTTCACTGTAGAAGTGTGGCCACATAGGAATATTCCAACGCAGCCGGAGTACAGCTCTACAGTGAACCAGACAAAAACGTATCTACCCAAACAAGATATTTAAAGAGCAGAATCGGTGTAATGAACAGGCTCCGAATAGCTCGAAGGCCCATAACCCATACCCTCTATTACTCTCGCATTTATTCGGCGCGTACTCAAAAGAGAGAGATTTTGTCATTTCCAGGCGTTTGATTGGCTTCCGCAAAAAAAACATGGCAATTGCAAGGGGATAGGTCAGAATAGCAGCCATGCGTGCCCTCATTAACCCTCGGCGGCTTCGTTGGTTCGTTACTCTTCTGAATGCTTTGCAGAGCCGTCGTCTACACCGCTTAAGGAGATATCAAGCAGGCATGCCGAGTACCGGCCATGTATTGACGTCTTTCTTATTCGTATGCGCGTTACCCTTGCAGCTGTACCACCCACTGATACACCCCGTTGAGGCACCGGATAGTTGACTGTAGCCTCCTCGCAACGTTGGGTCAGCGCCTTAGCTGTGAAGGGCTTTGCTCGCTTTGAACCTGATAAAAGCAGATGAAAATGTAAGGAGTAGGTATGAAGCAGCTCAGCCGTGTAGTGGCGTTAGTTCTAGGAGTTTCAATTCTTGGTTGCGGAGGCGG
>JBIIHY010000140.1:0-7614 GCA_044235305.1 Bdellovibrionota bacterium | reverse complement strand
GTTGCGTCGGCAACCGGTGCACCCTTACCGCATTCCCCAAGAAGAAGAAGACCGCAATACCAAGCCAAATAAATCCTAACCCGGCTAGCTGCGTTGCGCTTGGGTACACACCGAAGTAGACCACCGACAAGAGAAGCTTCATAGTTGGCGTAACGTATTGCGTGATACCCACTACCTGCATCGGAACGCCTCGCATACCGGTAACAAGCGCTAGCAGAGGAAGTGCTGTTACCGGGCCGGTTGCTAACAACAGAAGCCACGTGGTTGAGGGTAGCTCCGTCAGAGCGCTTAAAGAAGCTCCATAGAAGAATGGCGCTCCAATAGCTATGAGAGCTGACAACACTACGGTCTCATGAAAGAGCCCTTCCACCGGCGCGACCGCGAACTTGCGCCGCACTAGCGTATAGCCCACCCACGAGCCGCCTATTAAGAGTGCCATAAGCGGGAGTTCTCCTGTTAAAAGCACAGGCACCATAACCCCTACAACCAAGCACAAAACGGAAACTTTCTTCACGAGGTCCAACCGCTCACCAAAGATGAAGAATGCACCTACAAACGTCATGAGGGGAGCTATGTAGTAGGCAAGGCTTGCGGAGAGAAGGTCGCCGTGCTGCAAGGCGATCAAATAGCCAACCCAATTAGTTGCTAGCAGGCCCCCGGACAGAACTATCCCCATTAGATAACGACGGTCTTGTAATTTTCTAAGCGCCGTTAAAAGCTCTCTGCGCACAAACAGAACACCGCCCAGAAAAACCATAGCCCACACTGTTCGGTGAAGCGCCAAAAGAGTCGGCTCCACGCTCCCAAGCAGCGCCCAAAAAAGAGGTAGCACACCAAACGAGAGGTACGCACCAATAACCAACAGAAGGTCCTTTCTCATCATATCCGTCCCTCGCTTTTCACGTAACCACAGTGCCGCAAGGTATCACTTCCCAACAAGTGCTTAATTATGCCCCCCCCTTTAGGGAGCAATTAATCGGGAGTAAATGTTCTTTATAGGGTAAAAGGGAGACTTAACCGGCAACAGAAAGCATTTACTCCCTACCCCTGTCCAGAAATCAGAAAATGGGCACATTCTTTCTCTGAGGTGCGTAGCTGACGAGCGCTCACTCCTCTTGTTCGTGAAGCCCGCCGGCAGTTAGACGGGAATGAAATGGCGGGAATGAAATGGTACATGGTAGATTTCCCGATACAAATACAGTCTATAAGGATCTCATACGTAACTTCGATACCTGACCGCCAACCGCCCGCAGTGCCAATTTTCTACCATGTACCATCCTCAGTCCATCCTGAGCACCATCCTCAGCATCTTCAACCTACCTGTCTGTTATCCTTGTGCCCCCTGCCCCATCCCTGCACTGGAGTAGGTGCTTCTTCTGTGGCACTATCCCGACACGGTTTTTACCGATGTAACGGCTATGAACTAGAGCTATAACGACCCCCGAAAGATATGTTAGCAACAGGCTCTAACGCACTTCACAGATCCCCTCACGCTGCCGCCACACGCGCCGAGACGATGGACCCGATGCAGGTCATCCGTGCGCGCCTTGGCGATAGCAGCCACTGGCTCACGCGCCATTACCCTAATTGCACAGTGCAGGATTACTCAGCAGAGAGAGGCACACTACGGATCAAGGCTGGGCAGTCTTCTGCAGACATCAAGATCCCGTATATCGCGGGCAGGTCAGTCCAGGTACTGAACGAGCGGTATGTGGTTATATCGTATCCGCTCGGATCAAACGGCGACCTTCTGAGCATAACGTCACGGCTGAACCGAGACGAAGCGCCATATGCGATTGCCATTCTAGACTTTGCTCGCGCTGATGTGCATGCAACGGGCACTGTGCCGATGATACGCATCGGCGCGGATGGTCGGTCTTTAGTCGAGAAGCAAATTCAGTTAGCTCTTGTCGGCCCGCTTTTAGCAGAGGAGGCTCTATCAACCTTCGAGCAGTTAAATGATTCAGGGAGGGTGCTCTCATCTGGCTACAATCACCTGCGGGAGTTTTGTGGGAACCGCTCACTCTACATGCATGCGAATGGCGATGTAGTTGCAGGCAAAGGATGGAGCTGCTTGAAGAGCTTTAAAGTCGAACGTGAGGCCAGCGGAGCCTCCTATGTTACTCTCACGGTCCGGTCGCTGGGTGAGTTAGCATCCGAACGATATATTCTATCACTAAATCCCGACAACACTACCTTCAGTTTATACATGACTCGAGCGCGGCGACCGCTGATTTAAAAAATTCGGCTCATCGACGGAATTAGTGGGTAGTAGCGGGCAGAGCTACGGCAGAACCCGCTGAGTTTCAATCAAAAAGCACCCACTAAAAACGTCGAAGACCCTTTCTAAGAAAGAAGCTACTCCTTGAAAAAGCCCGCCTCAATTACGTGTACCGTCCAGTGAGCTACGTACGCGCGAAAATGCCGAAAAAAATGACACGCGGCTGATTTTTGCTCTATTCAAACCGGCTATGACTAAGCTGCAAAGCAGCCACTTTTCTACCATGTACCATCGTCAGAGCGCTAAAAGCCCCGATATTTCAAACACCTACGCACGCGCAAAAAGCGCCACTAGGTTCTCCACGTCAGCTCGCATGATCTCAAGGATGCTCGGGGGATCAATCGACTCAACATCTCGCCCCAGCGAGAGCAGCCTACGCGCTGTTTCAAATCCCACCCCTCCCGGGAATCGCCGCACAAGGACATCTCCCTCCCAGTAATCCTCCTGTGCCTCATGCCAGCGCTGCGCTGAATAGAACCGGCTACCTGGCGCCCGTATGCGCACCTCGACCGTGACGGCATTCGCCCCAAACCACACCCCGTCACACGGTAAATCGCGCTGCTCCCCCCTCTTTGCTTGCGTTGGCAGGTTACCCCCATCAGCTATCAGTGACACCTCACTCACAGAGCGGATAAATGACACGTTAAGGGTCCGGGAAACCTCCCCTGTACAGAGGAGCGATGCCCACAAAACCCCATCACGAAAATACAGTTTATCAAACACCCCCTGCCATTCTTCGCAACCACCGCCGTTCCACGGACATTCATACTTCACTTCTACTGGCTGATGCCGATGAGAGAGGCTAAGTAGCGTCACAACATCTACACTCGGAACACGTGCTGACGACGATATCCAAGCCGAGAAGCGCTTGCGCATGCGCTCAAGCTCTACTCGCAAGTCAGTCCGTGAATTAGTGCTACGAGCCCACAGAGCTTCAACCGCTCCACGGAGATTTTTATCATCGATTAACTGACTAAGCCCACACACAACAACCAGAGCAATGAACTCGTCGCGACTGAGTGGCATCGGCTCAAATACAAAATTCTTATCAGTGAGAAAATACCCCCGGTTTGATTCATCATACTCAAGCGGCACGCCGAACTCATAACGCAAACGGTCGATAGTGCGCATCGCCGTACTGCGTGAGCATTTACACAGGGCCGCTAGCGTTGAAGCATTTGGAAACGAGCGCTTCTGAAGCTCCACTTGAAATGCAATCAACCTCCGGAGAAACGTTGAACTCTCCAGGTCTCGGCGCTGCATATCGGTCAGGCTAGAGTTTCTTTTGTGATTGGTCTTCTTGGTCATGAAACAGCTAAGCGAGTACACGCATCAGTCGTACGCATCCATCCGAAGTAGCGAACCTACACTGACTAAACAAGGAGGTGTGTCAGCCAGTGAGTTACAAGAGATAGGAAGCAGCGCACCGCAGTGAATACGTGCACGTCCGCCCTATCGGCTGCACGCTACCACCGCCGCTGTGCAGCGGATAGGATGTGTACCATCGGGTGATACAGGCTTTTACCTGATTTTCTCTAAGCTACGACGCGAGTCTATCTCTTCGAGCACAGTGTTTTTAGGTGCTCAACGTCGTGCTGTAGTTCATCCAGAATATTTGCCGGAGTTACTGAACGCACAAAACGCCCCAGACTCAAGATGCGTCGATTAAGCTCAGGCGACGGGAGTCCAGGGAATCGTCGCACCAAGGTGTCGCCATCCCACGCATCCTCCTGCTCTGGATGCCAGGTCTGTGCAGCGTAGTACCGCGAGGCTGGCGCTAAAATGGCAACTTCAATAGTTAAAGGCTCAGCACCTGACCAAACACCGAAGCCCTCAAGCCAATGCGGCTTAGGATGAGCCACCATCGGTTCGGAAGGGTCACGGGGCGGCAGGACATCAAGGTGTTCAATCTTTTTTATGAAGGATACATTAAGCACAATATGCCGCCCGCGAGAGTCTTCAAACATCGCGTACAGGAGCCCATCTGAGAAGTGAAATCTCTCAAATAGCCCACAATACTCACGGTCTTCTTCGTGTCGCCACGGAGAACGATACCGAATCCTGACTGCTTGTCCCTTATGGCTTAAATCAAGTAGCGACAACAGATCCACATCAGCGAGTTTAGCCACAGAGGTGAGCTCAGATGAAAACCTACCGCGAATCTGCTCGAGGTCGTAGTGCACATCAGAACGACCGTTAGTCAGATGAGCCCACAATGACGACACCGCACTTTTAAGAGTTGCATCGTCGATCATCGAGAGCAGCTCACCAAGCAGAATCATCACCACCAGCTCATCTCGACCCGGTGGCAGCGAAGCGAAAGAGAACTCAGGTTTGGTCAGGTAATACCCCCTACTCGACTCATCGTATTCAATCGGCACTCCAAACTCATACCGCAGCCGGTCAATGGTACGCACCGCCGTACTGCGCGAACAGCCACACAGTTCAGCAAGAATCGAGGCGTTAGGATAGCTGTTCCGCTGTAGCTCTGCTTGAAATACTAACGACCTTTTTAAAAAAGTGGATGAGTCCATAAACCAATACCTACCGACATCTGCGCCGCCTACACCAGCATTATTGTGGCATCTACCTCATAGGCCGAACAGCCCACATTACGCTCTAGGGAAGCGGGCTAAAACAGTGTAAAAGAGAACCATGCGTCGACTAGGACACCGCTACCTCTATTCAGCTACAGACCTGTGCAACTTCGCAGCCTGTCGCTATATCACCCATCTAGATCTCTGCGACCAGGCAGAACCCCTTCAACGTACCGAGGAAGACAAACAAGCTAAACTTGTTATTAAGAAAGGAGAAGAGCACGAGCGACGCTACCTTGCTTCCTTGGAGAGCACTAAACAGAAGGTTCTCACGGTTCCATCACTACTCAGTGCACAGCCGGAACATGCCCTTGATGCCACTATTGAGATCTTGCGTGAGGGCGCACCGTACGTGTACCAAGCTTTCCTGTATAAGGAACCTTTTAACGGCTACGCTGACTTCCTAAAGCGAGTCGAACGCCCGTCGAAGCTAGGCGCTTTCAGTTACGAAGTTATCGACACCAAACTAAGCAAGACAGAGAAGGCATCATATATAATCCAACTCTGCTTCTATTCAGAGATCCTCGAGACGATCCAGGGGCAACTTCCCGAATACGCACACATCGTAAATGGAGCGATGAAGCTGACAACTTTTAAGGTAAGTGATTACTACTCCTACTATCTGCGCCTCAAACACGATTTTCTCCAAGCTGTATCAACAACCTCAGAGGACACACTCTACCCTGAGCCGTGCCCGAAGTGCGCTTCGTGCTCGTGGCGCGGCCTGTGTAAAGAGAAGTGGCAGCAAGACGATCATCTGTCGCTGGTTGCAAACATCACCCGTAGTCAACGGATTAAGCTTGAACAGAGCGGCATCACCACCTGCGCAGCACTGGCGAATCCGACCACGCCAGCACCTGAAAACCTACACCCGGAGGCTTTTGCGCGCTTGAGAGATCAAGCAACGCTCCAGCAAAAGGCTCAGGCAACAAACACCCCTATCTGTCGAGTGATTCCTCCTCATGAAGGAGGTAACGGCTTTGCACTTCTACCGCCCCCTGATGAGGGAGACATATTCTATGATATCGAGGGTGATCCACTCCTGAAAGAAGAGTCCCTCAAAGGCGCAAATCCGATGCTCCGTGATGGCCTCGAGTACCTGCACGGATTTTCGTGGCGCAACGCAGATGGAACCTTTTCGTTTCGCCCCTTCTGGGCACTAACAAAACGGGATGAGCGCCGCTGCTTTGAAGAGTTGATGGATTTCATCGTTGAGCGAACGAACAGATTCCCTAACGCTAAGATTTATCACTACTCTCCGTACGAGATAGCCGCTCTGAAACGCCTATCGTCACAGTATCCAACCCGCACCCAGGCGCTGGATAACCTTCTGCGCGCGGAACGATTTTGCGACCTCTACACGATTGTGAAGAGGTCGATTCGTGTGTCGGAACCGCGCTATTCG
Source organism: Bdellovibrionota bacterium (assembly GCA_044235305.1). Classification (GTDB taxonomy): domain Bacteria; phylum Bdellovibrionota_C; class UBA2361; order UBA2361; family OMII01; genus OMII01. Next base: position 1,331 of record JBIIHY010000140.1, on the reverse strand, counting down.
ATAAAAAACCTTGAGAGATTCTACAGCGCAAAACGCGAACACGATGTTAAAGACGGCGGCGCGAGCATCGTCTGGTTTGAAGAGTACCTTGAAACTAAGAACCCGGCGCTGCTTGAAGCTATCTGTGATTACAATCGAAAAGATTGTGACTCAATGATTGAGCTATACGATTGGCTCGCTCGGCTTAAGCGCGAATCAGCTCAGGAGCTAGGAATCAATTGGGATTCAATCAATCCGCCGAAAACAACTAAAAGCGAGCCGGTGCAATCAAACACCGAGCTGTCAAAGGCTGAACAAGAAGAACAACGGGTCGATGCATTTAGAGCGCTGTTTAGAATCGATGAACTTCAATCAAGCAGCGACTCGAGCTCGTATTCAGACGCAGAGCTGCTTCGAATGCGGCTCTTTTACCTCTCGGATTTCTACCGTCGCGAGATGAAGCCTCAGTGGTGGAACTTTTTTCGGAAGCGAGAGCTTATCCCTATGGAGCGAGCCGAAGATCCCGAGGTGCTCTCTGGGTGCGCACGCGACCACTTACGCCCCGAGCAGAAGATCGCCCGCAGTCGGTTACTGTACTACACGTTTCCTCCCCAGGAGTGTAAGATCTCGGCAGAAGATCAACTTCACGATATCGATAACGACCGCCCCTACGGCAGCGTATACGAGATAGACCCGGATGCAGGCACACTTACCATCAAAGTAGGCGCTAAAGTTGAAGAGGCGCAAGCTCTCGAACTCTGCCGACGTCCAACTGATATAAACGATACCCTAAAGAAGGGCTTAGACCGCTTCCTTTCAGCAATCGGAAGCTTTCCATCTCTGTCACCAAACGAGAGCGCCCGTAACTACCCCTATGCTGCTCTAGTTGATATCCTCTTTAGGGGGCTTCCGGTCTTCGTAGACGGAGAACGCAAGCAGGTGGTGTCGGTTGATGCAGACCATCCGAAATTTCGCGAGCAGCTTCTCGACGCAGCGCTAAAGCTCGACCGTAGTCACCTCTTTATTCAAGGTCCACCCGGCACCGGCAAAACGTACCACGGCGCCCGCATGGCGGTGTCATTGATGGCGGCTGGCAAGCGACTTGCTGTTATGTCCAATTCGCACAAGGCGATCATCAACTTCCTCTCTGAGGTTGATCTCGTTGCGCACAGCGAAGGATTTACCTTTCGAGGAGCGAAGAAATCTACCAAGGAGGATACCGCTAGACTCTACGCAAGCAGTCGCTCTCCTAATGATCCACCAGCACAGATTCATGACTGTTACGAGCACGATGAAATCGCATCCGGTAACTTCCTCCTCGTAGCGGGCACTGCATGGACATTTTGCCGAGA
>JBIIHY010000004.1:0-23611 GCA_044235305.1 Bdellovibrionota bacterium | reverse complement strand
TTACGGGCCGAAAAATCGGGCCAGTACCCTTCAGAACCAAACACAGATAACTTAAGATTTGGAAGCACTTTCTTGAGTTCACCAAACGTGGCGAGCAAGAGGTGAATACCTTTAGCCTGCTCGAGTCGACCGATGTAGACTATCTGATTCCAATCTCGCTCCTCTGGACCAGCATAAGAGAAGATATCTGGGTCAAATCCGTTGCGTACGACCGGCATTCGAGTTGGGTCGATTGTATCATTCACTGATAGAATTAAATCCTTTTGCGCCTGGGAGACGCAAATAACGTAATCTATCAACTCCATCACTGTTGATGGCTCCAGACCGCTTGCGTACGGCGAGGGAGAGTGATTGATAATTACCCGAGCTAGGCAGTGCTCGTGGTCACGCAGTACAAGAAAAGGATGTGCAAGCGTTGCTGCAAAACAGTAGTAGGGGCCGATGTTTCTTAATCTTCGTTCGATCTCATTTAACGCATACGTCGGACCAAAATTCCAGAATTCAACTCCATCCAGCGCGCACTCCTGCCCATCAGCCAGATTCGCGCACGCGATAACCCTGTGTCCTTGACGGGCCATGGCTCGTGCCAGGGCCATGGTTGCACTCTCGCCACCCCCCGCATTAACGCCACTCGGGTAGACCTGCCAGTCATTAAAGAAGATAACTACGGTAGGTCGACTGGAAGCACTCATCTTACAGACTCATATCAAATCAGGCACTTAAAGGCTCCCGCTGCTCCTATAGTGAGCGCACATCAGGGGAGCATTTTGGTAAGATGACGGCAGTGGAGGTTTAGAGTCAAAAAATTGAAATAGCTGGATAGGTTAGTCGAGCGGCCCAAACCTAAACCTTCGACCCAAAAGTCTTTAGCATCGCCTCTTCAATAGTAAACTGAGGAGCATACCCAAGGTCGCGTTTCGCGGCGTTAATGTTGAAATAGTGACTGGTAGCCATCTCAGAGACAAGGAAGCGAGTAAGAAGCGGCTTTATCTCGATACCAAATAAAAGCAGACCGCGCGCAACGGACTCAATAACCAGAGCCAACGGCATGGCAACCGAAGTTGGAATTGAGCGTGAAACCGGAGGCAGGCCGTGTGCGGCAAGCACCCTATCGATCCACTGCCACATCACTACCGGCTCACCCTGGCTGATGAAATAAGCCTTACCACCTGCTCGGTCTGGTTCGGCCTCTAAGGTGCGCATCGCGGCGAGGTGCGCGCGCACGCAGTCCTCGATATAAGTGAGATCAACTTGATTAGCCCCAGCGCCTATCCGAGTAAGTTTCCCACGCCGAGATCTTTCGACGATTGTCGGCACAAGGTTTGTATCATGTGGTCCCCAGATGAGGTGCGGTCGAAGCGCAACGGTGCGCAGCCCGCCGTTATCATCAGCCGCAAGCACCTCTACCTCAGCTTGAGCTTTAGTCTGCGGGTAAAAAGCGTGAAAATGTTCGGGGTAGGGTTGTTGCTCATCTACACCGAGAAGATCCTTCCCCGTATGCACCACGCTCGGGGAGCTTGTAAAAACAAGTGCTTGTACCCCAGCACTCTTACAGGCTGCTATGATATTCCGCGTACCCTGCACGTTCGTGCGAAAAAAATCTGCGTAGCGCCCCCACATGTCAACTTTCGCCGCGGTGTGAAAAATCCCGTCATAACCCTTCATAAGATGGGCCCATGATTGCACCGGCGCTCCGATATCCACCTGAGCAGTACGGACACCAATCGCATCAAGATCTGGATACGCTTTACGCGAGAGGCTTAATACATCGTGACCAGCAGTCCTTAGAGCAGCGCACAGGGCTTTCCCAACGAAGCCGCCTCCACCTGTGACGATGTAGCGTCGCGCGGTGCTCATAGCAATCCCCCTAGGCCGCCCTCTGTGCATGGAGTAATCGCTCAGCCCACTCGCCGAGCTGATCGCGATAGATCTTTGCATTGTGGCGCGCATCAACCGGAAACGATCGATGAAAGAAAAACTTAGTGATACCCTGGCTAAGCGAGTGGGACCTCGCGCACTCTTGCAACTTTGAAATGAATTCCTCAGTTTGCTTGCCAGGTTCCGGAAAAAATTGCGGGTAGGGCTCTACTACTATAGCTGGTTCTTTTCCACCCCTCACTGCGACAAGAGCCGAGCGCCGCACCTGTGGCAGCTCATTGAAGATATCCTCTATCGGAACACTGTGAAACGCCTTTTCCGGAGTATACACCGAGTGCGATTTTCTCCCGCAGTAATAAAGATTTCCACGACCATCAACGTAGCCGACATCTCCCATGCGGTGCCAGAAGCTAGCCCCTTCGCGCACTTTACCGACCTTATTCGCATCTATTCGGTGCAGATATTCTGGACTCACGATCGCGCCGCGAACAAGAATCTCCCCGATCTCTCCAACCGGAAGAGTCTCCGCCTGCTCGATAGATGAGAGCGCTCCCTCTGTACTCTTGACGATGCGCAACTCAATTCCTGGGATGAGTGAACCAACCGGCGTACCCTGTTCGCCAGACAGCGCTTGCTCCCACTGGGTGCTGACCAAATCTGTTGCTGATATATACGTAACCGGCAATGCCTCGGTCGCACCGTAAGGCGTTGCTGCCTCACCGTGCGGACAAACCTTCTTTACCAACTCAAGGGTTGCAGCAGGAACAGCAGCCCCTGCCATAAAAACGCGCTTGATGGTTGGCAGCGTTACGCCGCAACGAAGAGCATACTCTGCTATCTTGTGCCACAACGTAGGCGAGCCAAAAGAGGACTCAATACCTAGATCCCCAACGAGCTTTACAACCTGAGCCGGATCGAGCGCCAGCGGTTTACCAACTGGCATCGATGGGAAAACGCTGGCGACACCCAAGCCAACGTTATAGAGGGCAAAGATAGGCAACAAGGTCAGGTCGCGAGCACCTGATTTTTGCCCAAGGATATCGCGAATAACACCGAGCTGATTAGCTAGCATCTCGTTTGTGAAGATAACTCCCTTAGGTGTTCCGGTGGCGCCCGATGTAAACGCAATCAAGGCTGCATCAACTGCTTTAAGGGGATTGTCCGAAGTGAGCACGGGAAGCGGCACTGGCTTGAGGGGCGCGTTTGCAAAACGCTTGAAGTAACCGAGCGAATGTCCACCTGTGAATGCCCACTCAGAGGCCGTTACGTGGAACTTCAGCCTGTGAAACAAGGAGCGTTTTAGAAATCGCAACAGATGCGCCTTCGGAGAACCGATGAAGGCATGCGGGGCGGCATCCTGGATGCAGCGTGAGAGCTTCTCGAGACCAATTCCAGGATCAACAAAAACTGGAGTTGCTCCGCGTCCCATTACTGCAACAGAGAGTGCTAGAAAATCAGCGCCGGGAGACACAAGCATTAAGACCCGGTCGCCGGGGGTCAATCCAAGATCAGATAACCCTCGCTGGTATTGATTTACCAATTTCGCAAGGTCTCCGTATGTGGTCTGCGCATAATGCAACGCGCTACCGTTAATCGGATCCCGCACCCAGCGTGGCACGATCACTGCCGCCGCATTAGGAGACTCAAGCGCTATGCGCATAACTTGGTCGTAGATAACGTGAATTCTGCCCTGCTCGCGATCCGGCGTAGGCACCTCACTTGCTTGAGTACTTTCGCTTTCGCGAGAGAGAAATTCCTTTATCGCTGGGATAGCTATTTGCGGTGCATCGTCCAAAACGAGATGAGATGCATCAGGTATCTCAAGAAGCTCAGCTTTTGGAAAATGTGCGGCGACCTTACTCAACATCTCACGATGGAAACAGGGATCTTTCAGTCCCCAGATTATCTTTACCGGCTTCTCTGCTACCTTGGGAAGACCGGCAGCAATGCTCACCATCTCAGTATAGGTCGGATGCTCGGGACCGAAAGGAATGTCAGCGACGAAATCCCAGATTGCATCACGTCGCTGACGAGTTGTGTATGGCGCTCTGTAGCCACTAATCACTTCAGGAGTCAGTTTCCTAAATGCACCTACCGATGTGGTCATGCGCACAAAGGTGTCAGTGTGGCGCGTCATCGTCTTGCCGATGATCGGAGTTGCCGCAAGCTTTATAAAACCGGGCAGTATTTCGGTCTCTGTGAGAGTTGTATTCAGGTAGACAATTCGGTTAACCGATTGGAGCCTACGTTGTATAAACCCTGTACCGAGTGGGCCGCCCCAATCGTGCATCACGATAGAGAAATTTGTAATACCAAGCGAGCTAACAAACTCCTCGAGTTGGTTGATTCGGTCGATTGCACGAAACTTTGTACCGGGGGTGCGATCTGAGAGACCCATCCCCAAGAAGTCAGGAGCGATAAGACGGAACGAATCCTTGAGCTCGCGGATCACATTACGATAGAAGAAACACCAGGTCGGATTTCCGTGCAACAGGAGCACTACCGGTCCGCTGCCTTCATCAACGTAGTGCATACGGTGACCGGCAACTGTGACGAAACGCGACTGGAATGGAAGCACTTGGTCTAACACTCGCTTCCCCTATCGACTACCACTCAACGCCAAGAAAGAGCGAGTTAAGACCCGAGCCAAACCCGGTCATAACTATCTTATCGCCCTTCTTAATCCCCTTCTCTTCAACGCCGATTGCAAAGGCGGTGGGGAGAGCTGCGGAGATTAAGTTTCCGCGATTCTGATAGATGGTGAATTCTTTTGCGTAATCGAGCCCCAGCGTATTGTAGAAAGCCTCGTTAACCTGTCGGCCGACCTGGTGACAGAAAACGTGTTGTACGTCGTCTTTTGACCATCCGATAACTTCAGAAGCATCCTTCCATGTTTGCTGACCAAGAACAGCTGCTGCCGCGATAAGCTTGGACGACTCCGTCTCCATTAACGGCTCGATCGGTGGACTATCAACGAGGTGATAGTCAACGTTTCCAACGCAGAGATCGCAGTGCTGCGTTGCTGAACGTGTTGCTCCGCCGAGAATGCGATGCTTGGTTTTTGAAATACTCTCATGGCACAGCACATAGGCAACTGCACCCGACCCAATCGTGAAGGTCGGCAGGATCTTTAAAAGCTGATCTCGCGACAACCCGTCCCCATTAAGAACCTTCTTGAAAGTGGCTTCAAACACACACCGTGAGTGCTCAGCAGAAACAACCACTCCGGCCTTAATCATCCCCGACTCAATCAGATTCGAGACGAAGAAAATTCCGTCCATAAATCCAAGACAAGCGTTGCTAATATCGAGTGCGACACCATCTTCGGATAGCTCGAGATTACGGTGAATAAGACACCCAGTCGCAGGCTCAAAGTAATCGCGTGTTACGGAACAGCTGACCAGCGCACGAATCTGATCGTGGGGTAGACCCGACTGCTCGATAGCCTCCCTTGCAACGGTGGTTCCCAGTAGGCTCGGTCGCTCTGCGATATCCCAATGCCAACGTGAACCGATGCCGGTCAAACGCTCTAAAGTTCCAAAGGGAATACCAAGACTCTTGTAAGTTGCAGCCAGCGTATCTTCAATCTCCGCCGAGGTCATCTCATGGGGCGGCATAATAGTTGCAAATGATTCTAAACAAACGCTCTTGTAACGAAATGCGACCATAGAAATTTTATCCTGCCTGCTACGCCCATTCAGGAGGGCGACTCCCCGTCGTTGAGGACGGTGGAATACCACATTCGAAGTCGAATGTACAAACACCCCCCCCTGGTACACCCTACCTTTTTGGCAGTGCCCGACCGCCCATCCACCCTCTTGGTACACCGTACCTTAGTGCCATTAACCTCGCGATTCTTGGGCGACTTATTAAAAAGTTAGAAGGGAAGAAGGGTTGAAGCAGTGAGGCCAAAACCCTTTTGAAAAACCGTCCCTTAAGGTTGGTTATCGTTCCACGCCGCCATAAAGCCTGCCAGAAACGACCAACCCAGGACCACAGTCAGCCCAAAAAAGCTTATTACAAATAGCAGCTTTCCCAGCACGACTAGACTGCTGACCAGTTCCAGCAGGAACGTGTCGCTTATCCACCGTTGATAAAGCCACACGGCAGCCACACCTGAAACCAGACAGGCCACCATGAGCCACGAATTAATCCAAACCGACCGGACAGGTCGGCTTATTTTCCGACCAATGGTATGTTTGAGCATAACCTTCTAGGTCAACGCACCTGCCCCCCGAACTATCTTACCATCGCTCACCCAAGCGCTGGAGACCATCCGGTTCGCAAACTGCTTTTCCCTTCTGTCGGGGTTCGTAGCACATCTTTCCACCCTGGTACACTCACCCCTACTACCCGCACTCTGTAAAGGTCTAGCCCTAGGCGATCCGCAAGGTTTCTGTTGTGCAGCAGAGCTCGATTTAGCCCCCGAAGTCCGGTACTCTTCTTTTAAAAGCCGCGCGCCTTTAGTACATGGTAGCAATCTTAACCATGCTAACTTAGACGAGCACGGCGTTCTCTCAATTAACCCGAACGTCGGCAAGATTTGGATTTTTTGCCCAAATCGACTCTGGTTCCCGTGAAAATAGTCCCATCAAGTGAAAGGCGAGCAAGGCCGTTCTACTTCTATCACAGAAGAAATTACATATTGAGGCCTCAAAGCCAAACTGTCTTGCTCTGCTAAACGGCCGCCGCTGTCGGGAAGGCAAACCCTGGCGGGAACCACGGTATGAAAGTGCCAGGCGGCCAATCAACTCGTAAACCCTCCTTGGCTTTTTTGTAACACTCCTTACAGCGAGCGAATATCGCTTTAAATTCGCTGAGTATCTGAATACGCAGCTCTTTATCGCTGCAGAGGAGGTAAATCTTCCGCTCTTTTTTCTTCGGATTATGCGGCTTCATGTATGGCTCTCGCAACTGAACAGCGCGAGGCACGCAGCGGGTATTGGCTGTGGCTCGCTGCGCAGCGTTAAAGCGCTCTATCTCTCGAACCCGAGAGATAATCTGCTTGCGGATGTACTCAATCCTTAAAGGTGAGGTAATCCCAAATTGCTCCAACCACTTAAACGGTTTGATAACGATTGGATGTGAGTGTGCCTTTTTTGACTCAAGTAGTGTCCTGTGAAGAGATTGGTCTTGAGATGGCGAGAGCGAGCGGGCCGGCAGTTGTGGTATCTCGGATACAGGATACCAACGCGCCTCAATAGTCACTTCGGCGTCTACGGAAGGTTCCGCGCTTATGAAGGCATTCCAGGAGCTTATCCCTGCATACTCCTCGATGGAGTCACAGAGCGCAGCGGTTGAAGGGTTGGTGTAGATGTAGACTATTCGGTTAATCACTTCTTGCAGGTCCGCCACCCGGGCAACCGTAGGGCGGTCTTCCCACAGGGATAGGTGTCGGAGCCCAACGAGTGCTTTTACGGCGTCGGTAGTCTTTTTCTGTACCTCCATGTAGAAGTCGGACAATTCCCCTCCCGTATGGCACACCGACAGGGTATGGCCATGGTTGTTCATATCGACAAAGTGGCACAGGTCCACCTTGTTGTCCCTCTGAGTGCGTCCGAGGATTCCCAATTTTATAGCGTTGGAAGTCTGGGTCGGAGGCATTGGGAGATGCGCCCGGGCACGCGGGATTATCTCGTAAATATGATTTTCTGTGAAAACACGATTCGCTCTTGGCATACCCTGTATATTCGGGCAGCCGCTCGCCACGTTGTGCGGAAAATACGACCGGATTTGTAGGGTGTACCAGCAAGCCAGGCAAGCCAAGCCAGCAAGCCGGCGGCGGGAGAGGGGCGGTATACAGCAGAAAACAACACCAGTGCCTAAAGCAGGGAAAGGTACAACGTGCCATAGAGTCAGATTATATCAGTAACAGCCTGACTACCGGCCCCAAAAGTACCGTGTACCAGCGGGAGAGGCCCCAAAAGTACCGTGTACCAGCGGGAGAGGGAGATAAAAAACCCCGCCTCATCACAATGCGCAACATCGTGAACTTTCGGCGGGGTACCAACAGTTATCCCAAGAAGCGCTGAACGGAGTCCATTGAAAGGCCCTTGCCTTGCGCAGCGGAGGCTCGTTTCAGGTCATCTCGGATTCGGTTCTGAAGATCATCCGCTACCTGAGCAGCAGCCTGAACATCTCGCACCGAAGCTTCAGAAGCTTGCTTATTCGAGCGCTGCACCTCATCCACAGCATCTCCCACTGAGGCTATCGCGTCGGTCGAATCACTCAGGTTCTTCACCGCCGTTGATAAGCCAGAGAGTGCTGCTCGTGCGGGCGGATCGCTGTCCGTCCCACCGTCTGCTGCTGGCACCTCTTTGAATACACTCGCTCCTGAATTCTGTTTTGGACCCGCCGCTGCCGAGTTCGAGGCGGCGCCCCCTACCCTACCTGATATCAATCTCTGAAAGGGCGATGGTCTCGTTGGGTCAAATGTAAAGTCACTCATACCTATACAACCTCACTGTCGCTGTTCACGCATGCTACCGCATCCACAAAACGCCTTGTTCCAGCTACCTTAGGTATCGGCGCGCCGCACCGGCGCTGTATGAAATGACGCTAAAATAATAGACCTACCGCCGTTGACGTATGCAGGCAGGACCCCTATCTTGTTCGACTATGCAATCACCAGCTCCACTAACCCCCCAATTTTCCTCGCCTCTTGGCCTCGTTGCCGGCAACGGGAGCTTTCCTATTGAGTTCGCACAGAGGGCAAAGGCGCTCGGTCTCAAGGTAGTTGTAATCGCACTCAAGGGGGAAGCAGACCCTCGTCTTAAGGAATTCGCTGAGGTGCTAGAATGGATCAGCGTTGGTCAGCTTGGAAAACTAGTTAAGATTCTCAAACGCAACCACGTCGCACAGGTAGCTTTCTTAGGGGGAGTAACGCGTGTGGACTTTGTCGGGGGATTCCGCATCGATTGGGTTGGCTTAAAAATGCTTTCTCGCTTGCGCCATTTCAACGACGACGCAATGCTGCGCGGAATTATTCGAGTAATTGAAGAGGGCGGTGTTGAGGTAATCGCTCCGCATGCGTTGCTACCTGAGAGTGTGCCTGCCAAAGGCACCATAACCCCGCGAGGTGCTACTGAGGCTGAGCGCGCTGACGCTCTGATCGGCTGGGAAGCCGCGCGCGCGATAGGCACTCTCGACATAGGTCAATCAGTAGTTGTGCGCAATAAGACCGTTGTTGCGGTAGAAGCCGTAGAGGGGACGGCAGAGACGATAAAGCGCGCCGGTATCGTGCGAGGACCCAGCGGCGTACTCATTAAACTTGCCAAGATGCATCAAGATCTGAGAGCAGATCTGCCGGCCGTTGGCGTAAAGACACTTGAACAGATGAAGGAGAGCAACCTCAGCCTATTAGTCATTGAAGCCGGCAAGTGTCTCATGCTGGAGCCGCAAAACTTCCTCGAGCGAGCCATGCAGCTCAATATCGCCGTCGTTGCTGCTGAACACTCAACGGACATTTAAATCATTACCGCAGCAGCGCAATCGTGCCCTTAATCAGCTCATTCGCTGCAGATAGGGCATTCGAGTTGGCCTCGTATCCCCGCTGAAAAACCACCAACTCAACAAACTGAGATGAGATATCAACATTAGAGCGCTCAAGTGACTTACCTTCGATTCGTCCCCGAGTACCATTATTTGCCCGACCTATCGCAACTTCGCCCGCTGTTTGCCCTGTAGAGAACACAGAGCTACCACTTCGGACTAAACCATCAACGCTGCGAACAGTGGCTAACGGCAGACTTCCGACCTCTGCTTTTGTCCCTGAGTCGAGATTTGCATATATAGTTCCATCATCCCCGAATTCATACGATTTTACGCTACCAGAGCCCTGCCCGTTTTGGCTTGCGTTCAGCACCTGAGAAGCTCCCGCATACTGAGTGAACGATGAAAGATCGACAAAAAAGTTACCCGCCGTAGCGCCATTACTCCAAGCTGGACTAGCGGTGATTCTCGCAGCGTCTTTATTTGCTGCTGGTATTAACCCAGTGCCATCAAAATTGAGCGTTGTTTGGCCAAGTAACACAGGAGTACCTTCTGGTCTGCCAACATCCTTTCCATCTACATGAGCCTGAACTGTCCACGTGTTTGCTGCGGTTTTGAAGTACGTAAGAAATACATCGTGTCGAGCGCCCAAGCTATCGTACACCTCCTGAGTGGAGGAAAGAGAAGCTGTCTTTGTAAGATCTCGGAACGTAGCGGGATTCTGAGGCACCACCACATTGAGCGCGCTACTACTCACATTTCCGAACACCTTCATTTCCGAAGTCGCGGCACCCGCCGTCCTTACCTCAAACATGTTTATCGGCACGAGCGTGTTCGGACTCGCTGGTGTATATCCCAATACTTTAAGCCCACTACCAGTGACGAGAAATCCATCCTTATTGGTTTGAAATGCACCCGCTCTGGTCAGTTGCGGCGCTGCTGGGTCGCCCACCAGAAAGAATCCACCCCCCTGAATTGCCACATCAAGATCGCGACCCGTTGATTCGACTAAGCCACCCTCAAAGATGGTGCGAACAGATCTAACGCCTACGCCATCACCGGCACCTGACACGACACCGGCCCCGCGATCACCAGCCGACTCGGCCATCAAATTATCAAATTCAGCGCGCGACTGTTTGAAGGCAGTCGTATTGGAGTTGGCAATGTTATCGCCAAGAACAGAAATTGCCTGACCGTGGGCGGTAATCCCTTCTCGGCTGGCCAATAAAGCGGACTCTAATCGCATGCTGAAGCTCTCCAAGCTTTAACTACTGACAGGGAAAAACATTCCCTGAACTAGGTGCCTTCGTAAGGGACTGCAAAATGGTTGCCACTCTCGCAAAATAAAAAACCTGCCTACTTTTCGGCTAGTTACGACTCTCGGTGCAATTGTGTTACATCCAGCGCGGGGCGGATCATGATACATACTGCCACCCTACAAGCATTTTTTTCTGTTATTTTGGACGATCTCTCTGTATACCGGGCACGTATGCGTATTCTATTGACCGGAGCATCGGGTTTTCTCGGCAACACCTGTGTTGCCTTGCTGTGTAGACACGCAGACCTAGAGCTGACTGTTCTAAGAACATCTCAGATAGAATGCCCGCTACCGCTTGGAGCACGCGAAGTATTCATTAACGATTTTACAAGCGCGGCCTCCATCAATAAGGAACTTAAGACAAGACCACCGACCCACATTGTTCATACTGCCGCACTCTCTCAGCCGATGCGCTGCGAACAGAATCCTGACTTAGCGCATCTTTCAAACGTCCGGTTCACCCGCATGCTATCCGAATATGCGCGCGCTATCGGCGCGCACATGACGTATGTATCAACGGATCTAGTCTTTGACGGAGGAGCTGCTCCTACATCGGGCTTCACTGAGCACGACCACACTTGCCCCACTTCCGTTTATGCACGCACCAAAGTTGAAGGCGAGCAGGAAGCAATCGCAGCAAATCCCCGAAACGCAGTCGTGCGACTCTCTCTTCTGTATGGATACTCCCTATCCGCTTCCCGCGGAGTTCTTGGCTGGATGGAGGACTCATGGCTCCGCGGAGAATCGGTCTCACTATTCTCAGACGAGTACCGCACACCGATCCACGTAGCCGATGCTGCATATGCAATTTTACAAGTTGTTTACATGTCTCTCTCGGGAACTTTTCACTGTGGTGGACCAGCTAAGCTTTCACGAGTGGAGTTCGGTTGCCAGGTTGCTGATGCACTGGGCTATGATGTGACGAAGATCCGTCCCTGCTTACGCGCTGATGCGCCTGGACCTGTACTCCGACCTGCGGACGTCTCTCTCGACTCAAGTAAGCTGTTTTCACTAATCCCTTTTTCACCAAGACAGGTGAAGGAAGCGCTTTCTACATCACTTGACCCTCGCAAAAGCGCTTGACTTATCCGGAACCAAGCTGCCTGCTCTGCCTGGCTCTGCTCAACAACACCAACGAACTTCCTCCAAAACAAACAGCCAATATCCAATACATACAACCCCCAGGAGCCAGACCGGCTTCTTTAGTAGGTTACTTTAAGATACACTGTAAGCATTAGGACTTTTTGGAGTCTCGTATGAAACTCGTTACTTACTTCATCCCGCTCTGTCTAGCGTTCAACACTTCAAATGCATGCGCCGAATGTTACGGCGATGCTGCCGACCAATATGGGTGTGGCAACGCATTCGTTACCCAGGGACGCAGTGAGGGCTCCCTAGAGCGCTTTGGGGGCGGAGATGGCCCAATCATCATAGACAACGGCACCTATGGCCACTCCCGCAGTCCTTATGATGTATTCACGCCAGAAGAAGAGCGGCGCATGTATCGAAATGCCGTGCTCAACGCCGGAAATAGAACTATCAGTGGAGGCTACGCAAATCGCTCATTTCGGGCGAACTCTCGCGCTCAAAGATTGTTCCGCGGCCGCCGTGTTGGCGGTTTCCGGTCAAGGTAATGTTTTGAGCGGCGCACTAACTCACATCAAGCCGCTAATACCTCATAACGTTTCGAGTGTGGAGAATTGAAACACCCGAGGCGTACTTTATGACCGTCAAATCGCTTGCAAGCAAGGGTATCGGAGACCTTCAAAGGTCTATGGAACGTTTTGAGACGTACAATGACCCGTTTATCTTACCGGACCACTATATTGTAGTCCGTCTTGATGCCCACCGTCTCGGAGACTGGGGCATCCCACAATCGGAGTACCCGTGCGGCCTGAAGGCGACGGCTGCATTTCATGACACTATTATTGGACTAATGACGACGTCTTATCGTGTTATTCTCGCTTACCACCACGGCGATGAGATATCACTACTGCTAGACCCTTCGGAGAACAACAACCCCCTGCGACGCAGCAAACTTATCTCTGCTTTTTGCTCTGCTGCCGCCGTAAGCCTACTCCAAACATCCGGTCTGCCTGCGCTCTTTGACGCCAAGGTAAGCGAACTACCATCGACCGAACGAGTACTCGAGTACTTCCTATGGCAACGTCGCTACTGTTTCAGAAATGCTCTTACGATAGCCCTTCGCAAAGCTCTTCTGGCACAAGGCCTATCTCCAGAACAGGCAGAACGAGAAATTCACGGGGTGTCCGAGGACGCTCGAATACAAAAACTACAATCTCTCAATGCTCCAATGTCTAACGTAGCACCCACCACTCGTCGTGGATCGCTTTTTGTCTGGGAGTCCCCTAAACAGGGCCAGCGAGAGCATTTTCGCATCCGCTCAGAGCGAACCCTGCCGGAAGATGACAACGCCTTTCTAGATCTTATTTCAAGCACGCTACAGGCGTCCACTATTACTAAGTCGACGGAAAAATCGCTCAACACTAAGCAGGCAACTCGCCCTCAAGACACGCGCCCTTCTACCAACAGCAAGACAAATCTCCGATCGCAAGAGAGAGCCCCTACGCGCAGCTCTCAACCGATGACGAAAGGCAGGTCCAAAACAAACACCTCGATATTTAAATCTCTGGCAACATAAAAGCCAACAGAAGTCAGCGCCACCGTTGTCACAAACAACCCTATGCGCACTGGGGGTTGGAACACCAACTATTTCTCAGTGGGAATGATGGTGATACGCGGAACATTCACCACGGCGAAAAGCGACCGCTTGGTTGGATGTAGATCACTCACGACTGTAGCACTCGTAACGGTTATACCTGCTGAGACAAAAGCATTTACATTTCGACTCTGCTCTATGATACCTTGAATGTCGAACCACGATTGAAGGCCTTTTCCAGCGAATACAGAACGAACGCGAGCCTCGCGATCGTAGGTAGAGACGATTCGTGAGAAAGGCGTAGCGCTAAAGTCGCCCACAACCATGCGTGGCGTTATACTATTACGCGTCATGCTGGCCATCCGACGAGAAGTTACCCTGGCGAGCTGAAATGACTCATTCGACAAGCTTTTTACCAGGCTAATAACACCCAATTCAAAAACAACCTCGGGGTCAAGGTAGAGGCGCGCATGAATCGCCGGCAGTGAGTCTACACCAAAATTATCTCGAACGTCAGGACCGAAGGGATATGCCGAATAGATATGAACAGACGAAGGACCGGCCACTACCCCATGAGCCGAATACCGCAACTTCTCCGAGATACGCAACCTGGCGACTAGATCTTGATTCTCGCCATGGAGCACCAAAACCTCAGGCGAAAACTCCGTTATCTTTTTCTCGAAAAGCGTTGCCTCCTCCTCGCCAGAACCAACGTGCGCATGGAATACTCCAACCGCAATTGCTTCATCCTTAGCAAGCTTCACAGTATGGGTGTAATTCAAATAGGGCCACGCTCGAAGACCTAAGAAACCAATAACGATAGCGCTCACCACCAGCGTCACTAGCGAAACCAACGGATACTTCACACCCCGAAAAAACCTAACTACTTCCACACCAAAAATGACGAAGACCAGGGGCAACCAGAGGGTAGTATGGGCGCACACAATCTCCTGCCACCATACGAATGGATCGACAAAGTGACAGCCAGCTAGAAAAAGTATTAACGCAGCAAATACAAGCGAAAACGCGACGCTTACTTTGCTCATGATGCGCGGTATCTTTGATAGTGGAGATTATTCATTCCAGCTCAACACGCCCTTGCGCCAGACATAAATCAGTCCAACCACAAGCACTGCCATAAAGGACAACATCTCAAAGAGAGCAAACCACCCCAACTGCTCGAGCACCACTGCCCATGGATACATGAAGATGACTTCAATATCGAAGAGGATAAAGAGCATCGCCACCAGGTAGAAACGCACATTGAAACGTTGGTCTTTTACAGAACCCACCGGAATCGCGCCGCACTCCCAGGGCATCTGTTTCGTAACAGTAGGATTTTTCGGACCTATCCACGACGCCAGCAACACCATCGTCACTAGAAAACCAGCTGCAGCAATGCTGAGAAAAAGAATTCCGAGGTAGGGATTTAATTCCGTCATAACCCAAAATAAAAAAACGCACCCGAGAGGATTCGAACCTCTGACCACCCGCTTAGAAGGCGGGTGCTCTATCCAACTGAGCTACGGGTGCACATACATCTGCCGTAACGAGCTCAACACGAAACGTTGCGGATAGCGTGGTAAACCTAGCACGAAGATAAACTCGGCGACACCCGCTAGCTAAACAGAGAGCGGTAGTTACCTTGTCCCCCTCAACACTTTTCAGGATTCTAACAATACCCAATAATATAAGCATGTTATGACACTTGTTTTCCTGAAGCGCATTTCGTGCTCGATACGATTATAGATCAAGACTCTATCGAACTAGTCTACGCAGAACGCGACTACGTAAAACTCGTAGCAGCGGATGGTGGTCAAAGTGTTCAGAAATATCCCCCGATAAATCGTGGGATTGCTGACTTAGAACACCACATGTCGTACATTGAGGAGTCGCGATTTTACAAGCGCTAAAGGGCCCTGTACATGACACTTCCGAACGCAAAAAAGCGGAAGATATTTGATGGACGTTATGAAATCATTGCGCTCGTTGGGCGCGGTGCTGAAAGCGTGGTATACCATGCGCGTCACGTCAACAGCCCGAGCCACGAAGTTGCACTTAAAGTTCTACACAGTCACAACAATTCCGGACAGAATCAAAACGGACAGACCTCTCTAACAGATAGGCTTCGAAAAGAGGCGCTGACACTTGTATCGTGTCGACACAAATACGTCGTGCGTCTCGATGACTTTCACTCCGTTCAGGATCTCTGTTACCTCTCGATGGAATATGCAGCGCAAGGCGATCTGCGGAAGTATATAACAGCTCTCGGCATCTCGCTGTCTGCAGAACAAGGCAAGATGTTTCTGCGGCAAATGTTAGAAGCGCTCGATTTCGTTCATGCGACGGGAGTTATTCATCGCGATATAAAACCAGACAATATTTTAGTTGTATCAGAGCGCGAGGTGCGCCTAGCCGACTTTGGCCTCGCGCTTCTACCAGGAGACGAGATCGACCTTGAAGAACTCAAGCGTGGGGCAGGCTCATTCGCCTACCTACCGCCAGAGCTTCTTGAAGGCGTTCGATACGATACACGATCTGACCTATATTCCATGGGTTTGTGTTTTTATGAAGCTCTGGCAGGCTTTCATCCTTTCGAGAAACTGCCCATGGCGGACCAGCTGGACGCTCGACGAGACGACCGGCTCCCTCCACTGAGCGACATCAATCCGACCGTTCCCAAGGGCCTTTCGAACACAATAGCCAAACTGTTGCGATTTGACCCAGAGCGACGGTTTCAAAGTGCGGCTCAAGCACTGAAGGCTCTCGCAGATCCAGATTTTGAAGATACTGAAATATCGCCGGTAAACGGAATGGAAGATGCGCCGGGTGCAGCGCTTGGCGAGACTGACAATTTTGAGATTATATCAAACCCGTACGCTGAAAATGAAGACATGCTAGAGGTGTCTGCTCAGACACTTGTGTCGGATGCGCTGTTCGACGAACAGGAACCCGATCGCGGTGAGAAGTCCTCGATCGAAGATGGAGAGCAGGGCTCCGATTCAAAGCCCGCGCGCGAACGTCTCAAAACCGAGGAATTCGATCTAGAGCGACTACAGAACCTCATCGACCAAGATACATCCAACAAAACGTTCGCGGCGCAACGTCGCGCGCAAATAGCCGAACAAGCGTCTCAATCTCCAGAACACGATCTCCTTAACCCAGAGACAACTGACCGCAAAAATGAGCAGTTTCCTTTACCAGGCGCGATGTTAGCAAAGACCAAGTCCACTCGCTCGTCCTCAGGTCAAACGATCGGTCTTAAATCACCAATTGTTAAGATGGTCATCCTGGCAGCAGCGGCGACAGTACTCTCCTTAGCCTCGCTCTCGTTTTTCCTGCGCTCGGACAAGAACGAACCTCAGTCGGTGCAGGTCACTGAAGGAGACCCGCAATCTGTACAAAGTGAGAACACCTCTGATGATGCCGCCCCGCTACCAGAAACGCCCCAACCGAAGGTAGAGTTTCCACGACTCCCTCAAGGCCTCTATGCCGGTTCAATTTCAAACCTACTACCCAAGAGCACTACACCCCTGGCACTTATATCCATGCCCAGTAGAAAAAGCCTCGTGGTTATAGTCGGCATACCTGGCTGGACTCCTGTGGAAGTAGCACTCCCGGAAGCAGAGACTTCAAAAGCAAATACTATCACCGTCCGTTCCAACGGACTTATAATCAACGTAACTGGGGAGCTGTCAGGAGAGTCAATAACTGGTATGTTCAGCAACGCAGTTACCGGCGAAAGTGGCTCATGGAGCGCTCGCGTCGTTAAGTAAAGTAGGTTATGAACCGTCTATTTCCACTCGCCACCCCGCTCAACCTTCTCACTGTATCGATGCGTGCCTGCTCGCATGTTGCATGGTGCACAATACTGGGATTTTCTCTCCTGAGAACGACTTCTGTCGCCGCACAGGAGAAGCCAATTGAGGTGGTTCACAAGCCCCTTTCCACCAGTAGCCTCCCAACTGCAGCCTCAACGATGCCGATTATCATCGAGCTTCGAAACTCGAAATCAATAGATCGGAAGATTCGCCTTATTGGGACCCGAGATGGAAAACTACTCGATATAGTCTTCCCCTCAGGAACCCTCAACATGGCTGATGCTGCAACGTATACACTCGACGTTCCAGCGCCGATAGCATTAATGTCATACCAATTTGTCGTTCACCAACTCGATGGCAGCCTTACAACTACCGGGCGATATGTCGTAAAGAGACCCTGCATACAGACTTTCAAAGTCGACCCTGCTGAGGGGCAGAAGGACGGAGCTTTTAAGCGTGAGGTTGGGACCCTCGTATCGAAATCACGAACCCTTGAACAAGAGACGGCCAACCTTGAAACCGCACAAAAACTACTTGAAGAGATCAAGACGCTATTACCGTAGGACTGAAGCCCTCATGCCAACTAATCCGTCTACATCCACAAGTATCACTTCTCGAGCCAAGAAAATGGCGACACATCTCGCCTCTGCGGGAGCTGTAATACTATTGCTCCTTGCATGCACGGGTCCGCTTGCTTCAGCTCAAGATACCACAGGAACCGTAGCGGTCCGCGCGCGAGTTGAATCGAAGGACGAGCCCAAAAAAGCAATCGGGATGGTTCTTTCAACAAAGGGTAGTCAGCAGTACCCGGGAGCGACTGTAAGTAAGGTTAGTGACAAGCTGTACGATATCGCTTTTACCGTGGATAAAAGCTCCCTCACTGAAGATAGCGTGGCCACAGCTATTGGATTTACCGAGGCAGGAGCAATCGTTTTTGCAAACGTAACTCCTCCAGTCCTCGCGGATAATCAAGAGGCACTTGCTGGCATCCCCGAGTGCTCACCAGAGGACACCACAACCGTCGCAGCTCTCAACCACATCGGACCGTTGCAACAACTTGTTGATGTGCGCACAGAACGCGCTTCATTCGCGCGTATGCGCCTCGATCGAGCCCTAACTCCTGAGATGAAAGCTCGTCTCAAGAAAGCTGAGCAGGTGTTTGGACTGACATCGCCCGAAGAGATATCATCCGCGTTACCGGCTCTTGAACTTGTTGATAGACTCTCACGCATCAATTTTGCCCTTAAAAACTACCGTGCCTTTAAGCGACAGCCCACACCTACCCCTATCCCAGAGCCCTGAGACTCGTCTTGAGCGAGTAGAACAGACGCTACGCACCCGCTACCACTGCTGGAAGCTGTACGGCCCCCAGGAGGGAGCCTCTATGCTGTGCGAACTACTCGTGCAACGACTTCCACATATTGATCCTACAAGCTGGCCAGCGCGCTTTGATTTCGGTGGTATTTATGTAAATGGTCATGAGAGGTTGACGGATTGCACACTCCCGTTCCCATGCAAAATTGAATACTACGAGCCGAAGTTCTCACTGGCTGATGCGCCAATCATTTTCCCACAATTCGACCCACAGCAGGTCGTTTTTCATGATGAGCATATAGCCGTAGTCTACAAACCCCCTGGTCTTCCGAGCATGCCTGCCAAAGAGCAACGGCACTACAGCCTTAAAGCTTATATCGAGCGACACTTTAACACCTCAATTCATATGCCTTCACGGCTCGACATGTCAGCCCAGGGGCTCGTTGTCGTAAGCTTATCTTCAGCTGCTCACGCGGGACTTCAGCACGCCTTTGAGAGACGAACGGCGCATAAGGTGTATTCGTTCGCTACGAATCGATGCAAGCCTTTCAAAGAGCAGATAGTCGATCGTCGAATCGCTCAGGATCCATCACATCCAGTACTTCGCACAACGACTCTTTCGGAAGGTCAAACTGCTACCACAGTCCTTTCATATTCCCACGATGATATCTCAGGAGATCACGCGATATCTGTGATTAACGCTCAACCGATTACCGGTCGCACCCATCAAATTAGAGTGCACGCAGCTTCACAGGGACTTGCTATCATCGGCGATAATTTCTATGAGGGCGCGCCTGCAAACTACCTTCACCTCGTGAGTCACTCGTTAGAAATCGCTCACCCTATCACCGCACAACGCATCACTATCGATGCTCCTATCGGACTGCTCCCGCGCTGGGTAACTTCAAAAGCTTGAACAACTGCAGCTCATGATAGCTGTCATAGAACAAAAGCGAACGACAGTTATGGAACGAATTGTTGTTTAATCGCGACACGTTATCCGTTACCATCCCGCGCCATAGCATGTCGGACAACTTCAAACAGCGCCTCGAAAAAGGCACTGAGGAGGGACGCAACCGACAAGGGGAGGAGATATATGTCAACAAAGATACTGGTCGTGGAAGATGAAGCAGTGGTTGCCCTTGATATTTCTCAGGAGCTTCAATCGGCCGGATATGAAGTAATAGCAACAGCAACAACAGGCGAGGATGCAGTAGCAAAAACTCAAGAGCTGCGTCCTGACGTCATCCTGATGGACGTCAATATCCACGGCGGATTTGACGGCATAACTGCCGCTGAAAAGATAAATACTCTTTCTCCCACACCGATAGTTTTTGTTACCGCTCACGCAGACGAGACCACTCTGCAACGTGCGAAGCTGACGCGCCCCTTTGGCTATATAATCAAACCTTTTGAACCAAACGAGTTGCGAGCGAATGTGGAGATGGCGCTCTCTCACAAACTGGTACAGCCGGAAGTGATTGAGGAACCATCGGTCATCCCCGAAGGCGCTGTAGAGGGTGTGGTACTCCCGAGCGGTGTCGATGAATTCAAGTATGAAGGAGTAAAGGCAGTATCTCTCTTCGATGGACTTCCCCCTCGTGAGATTCAAGATCTGGCAAGTGTTGCTGTCGTTCAAGACATAGGTGCCGGCGAATACGTCTCTATGGATAGCGAGCGACCTGATTTCGGGTTCATGGTGCTCTCCGGGCGACTTGCTGTTGTTAAATCAACCTCTCATGGCAAGGAACTCACTCTTGATCTACTTATCCCAGGAGACACAACTGGGCTACTCCGCGCACTCGATCCGATCGAGATGGACACATCGATTCGGGGACAGACCGATGCAAAGATCTTGGCTATTCCAACAGCACACCTGCGTACGACTCTCGACCGCAACCCACTCGTATACCGCAGGGTGGCACTTGAGCTAATGCAGCGCGCACGACGCATTAATGCTCTAGCTCTCGGCTTAGCTCACTCTCGCGTGGAAAGCCGAATCGTGTCAGCCCTACTAGCGCTTGCTCCTCGCTTTGGCCGTCCATCATCAACGACAGACCAAACGAGGATTTTCCTTACCAGGAAAGAGCTTGCAGACCTAACCGGAACAACGCCTGAGACCGCCATTAGGGTGACGAAGAACCTCGAACGAGAGGGACTCCTCGACCTCACAAAACCTGGTGTAATAAAGATCTTGTCACTCAACCAACTAAAGCTCGTTGTTGAGTAGCTCGCGAGGCCGGCAGCATGATTGACTGCAGACTGCCGGCCCGCTCCCCTGCTCACCTTCTTGCGTGGCTGCTATAGTTAAGCCGTCACTAGACGATGTAAGGAGGGCGTAAGCATGGGGATTCAAAGTTACGGTGAGCGGTTAGTTAAAGACTCTACAGAGCTGTTTCTCACCATCCATCTCGATCATTTACGGCGCTACGATGAAATCCTTCGCGCCATCGACGAATTGCCCAGTCCACAGAAAGAGGAAACGCTCGTGCGGCTGCTTATGGAGAGCGACTGCAATGCTATCGACCAGGCTACATCCGATCGAAAAGCTATACAGCACGATCAGTCGTCACCTCTCTGAATCCGTTGACGCGACGCCTTGGCAGTGCTTCGATGCTTCTTTGAATCGAGCCGCTTACGGTTACTACTCGCCGTTTTGGAGGTAGGTATCCTAGGACGCTTCCTTTCAAGCGCCTTTGCAATCAGCTTATGTAAAGCGGCTACAGCCTCCTCTCGATTTCTTGCCTGACTACGGTGAACTTGAGAGGACATGGCGATAGCCCCGTCAGTATTCAGGTAACGTTTAATGATCGGATTGCTAGCCAACATCGCCTTCTCTATCGGGGTAAGGGCCCCCGAATGAGAAAAATAGAACAGCACCGTTACCTTAGTCTCAACTTTGTTGACGTTTTGACCACCCGGCCCCCCAGCTCGCGCAAACGAAAATAGCAGCTCATATCCGGGAATTTTGACGTGGCGTGCCATATGCGACCTAAACTGGACTATTAAACCGATAGCGGATTATGGTACACCCTACCCTGACATTCGCTGTAATCTCAAGGAGTTCTACCTATGGCAAGTCAATCTCGTGACCTCATCGTTCTCGGCTCAGGACCAGGCGGATACGTGACCGCCATCCGAGCAGCTCAGCTCGGGCGTCAAGTAGCGATCATCGAGCGCGAGGCGCTCGGCGGAGTGTGCCTCAACTGGGGATGCATTCCCTCCAAGGCCCTTCTGCGCTCAGCTCAACTGTACAATGACATGAAGCACGCCAGCTCCTTTGGGTTTGGCACAGGAGCCCTCACTGTTGATTTTCCGCGCATCATAGAGCGCTCGCGCGAAGTAGCAAACAAGCTATCAGGCGGTGTGAACTACCTAATGCGCAAGAACAAGGTCGAGGTCATTTCAGGAAACGGAGTTCTTGAGAAAGGGAATAAGGTTGTCGTTACTGATTCCTCCAAGAAGAGCACAACGTACGACTTCAAAGATATCGTCATCGCAACTGGCGCGCGTCCGCGACCGCTTCCAAACATCGATGTCGATGGCGACGTAATTCACACATCACGCACAATCCTCGAGAGCAAGCGACTCCCGAAGAAAATGCTGGTTATCGGTGCAGGAGCAATCGGTATCGAGTTCGCCTACTTCTTCAACTCCCTTGGCACTCAAGTGACAGTGGTTGAAATGGTTGACCAGATCCTTCCCGTTGAAGACACCGAAGTTGCTCAATCACTCGAGAAGGTCTTTGTCAAAAACGGCATGCAGATTCGAACTGGAACTGGGGTACAAGATCTTAAGCGCAGCGGCAACGTGGTCACTGCGACCCTAAAGGGTAAAACTGGCGAAGAGAAGTGGAGCGGAGATGCCTGCCTCATCGCTATCGGCATCCTCCCCAATACCGAGAATATCGGCTTAGATAAGGTTGGTATCGAGACGAATCGCGGATTTATCAAAGTTGACGAATTCATGCGCACGAACGTGCCGCACCACTTTGCTATCGGCGATGTAGCTGGCGGACCAGCTCTTGCCCACAAAGCGAGTCATGAAGGTTTGATCGCTGCGGAAGCAGCAACAGGCAAAGCTAAGCACGGGATGAAGTACGACAACATTCCGGGCTGTACGTACTGCCAGCCTCAAGTAGCTTCAGTAGGTCTTACCGAACGGGCTGCCAAGGAGAAGGGAATTAAGTACCGCATCGGAAAGATGCCGTTCTCTGCCGTTGGAAAAGCCATCGCCATCGGCGAGCAGGACGGCTTCGTTAAAGTAATCATCGATGATGAAGTTGGTGAAGTTCTCGGTGTACACATCATGCACGCCGAAGCAACCGAACTTATCAGCGAGGCTGCTATAATTCGTTCCCATGAGGGTATAGCAGCAAGCGTGCTTGATACTGTACACCCACATCCAACCCTCTCTGAGGCGGTTATGGAAGCGATGGGATTGGCGCTTGGTCGTCCTATTAACTTCTAGGGAGCAGTGGAAGAACGCGCAGAAGAGAGTGTGAACGAATCGTTTAAACAGCTTGAGGTCTACGACCTCGGGATCACTGACTACGCTTCAGCTCTTGAGCTGCAACGCTCCTATCACCGCAAGGTTATTGAGGGCACGCAAAGAGATCTACTCCTTGCGTGCACGCACTACCCAGTTATTACGTGTGGCACGTCTACGGCGGCGGAGCACCTCTACCTTACGGAGGAGGAACTCGCTCGTGTTGGAACTCCGGTTCATCGGATTGAGCGAGGGGGCAGCGCTACCTATCACGGGCCTGAAACGGCAGTGATCTACCCAATTATAAACTTACACCACCACCGAACGGATGTTGGCTGGTACATGCGTTCGCTTGAAGAAGTCGCAATACGCACCTTAGACACATACGGCGTAGCGGGGGTCCGCATACCTGGCAAGACCGGCGTATGGATTAACGAGAGTTCAAAGATCGCCTTTAGTGGCGTGCGCATCTCTCGCTGGTGCACCCTGCACGGACTCTCTCTCAATGTCCTGCGGGTATCTGAAAAATTTGCGCGCATCAACCCGTGCGGACTGGGCGATATCACGGTTACCTCGATAGAAGATCTGACTTCACCACCACCCACGGTAGTAGAGGTAACA
>JBIIHY010000139.1:0-7662 GCA_044235305.1 Bdellovibrionota bacterium | reverse complement strand
ATCTCTGACGGAGAAGACGATCAACTAGCCCTCGATACCGCCCTTCAGATGGTAAAGGCGGGAGGGATCAGGCTGGATGTGCTTGGTGTCGGTACGCCAAGCGGCTCAACCATTCAACTTCCAAGTGGTGCACTTCTTAAAGATGACTCTGGCAACGTGGTGCACTCAAAGCTCAGCGAATCTTCGCTTGAAGCCCTAGCAAAGGCTGGGGGTGGTGTGTATGTCCGCGCAACCCTAACCGATGACGACGTAGGGCAGATCGCAACCAGGATTACGACTCTGCCTTCTGCACCACTGGGTGCAACATCCCGAGAGATAGTCACCTATCGCGAAGTGGGGCCGTTCCTGTGCGGGGTAGCTCTTGTGCTAGTAGGGCTCCTCATTCTCCGTCGTAGGAACCTTGTGCTCGCACTTGCCATTGCCCTCTCCTACTCCTCGCGTGCACTGCATGCACAGTCACCACAACCAACCCCAGCGCACGAGCTCCCTCTATCAGCCTACCCCGCACGCGACGGGTATGAGCTGTACCACGAGGGGAAGTTCCACGATGCTGTGCGGGCTTTTGACCAGGCACTGCGCTTAGATCCGAAAAATCCGAGGCTCCAACAGGGTCTTGCAAGCGCACTCTTTAAGACAGGGCGCTATGAAGAAGCGCTCGCTCAGTTTCGTGCGATAACTGAGGGTAGCAGCGATGGGAAGCAGTATTTTGAAAACGCCTACAATGAAGGGAACACCCTCTTAGCACTTAAAAGATACCGGGAGGCCATTGATGCGTATCACCGCGCCCTCGACATAAAGGACGACGACCAACGTGCCCTAGCAAACCTACAGATTGCTCGCACCCTACTTGAGGAAGAGAAGAGGCGTCCTACCCCTACCCCTACTCCTACTCCAACACCCACACCTGGGCCACCCGCTACCCCGCCCCAGCCAACACCGCCTGTTTCACCAACTCCCGACCAAAGTAAATCAGAGCCTGCAGCACAGACACCGGGGGCTACCCCATCCGCGAGTCCAAGCAATCCCCCTTCTACCGCAAGTCCTAAGGGTGCTGCGACTCAATCACCGGATACTCGCCAACCGCCACGTGGCTCTCCCTCGCCACAGGCGAGCCCCCCATCGGGCAGCCAGGGACAAGACGACCCAGCACCGCCAACACCGAGCGAGGCAACTCCTACAGGAGCAGAAAATCAGAAGCAGCAGCAAGAGCCACCCGAGCGTCTTAAAGAGTCTAGAACAGGAGACGAACTGCGAGGTACACCTAACCCAGCATCCACACCGGCTGCTGCCGACAGACTCCCATCACCTGTTCCGATCGGCTCACCACTGGCGATGAAAGAGGCCGAAGCGTGGCTTGAGTCCTTGCCCGAATCTCCACTGATTATTACAAAGGAGCGTGGACGCAAGGCGTCAACGGGTCAAACATGGTAGGTCATCACAGCTTTTCGAACCATTTCTTTCGGCTTCTGCACACCCAGGCCGCGCGGGCTTTCGTGCATCTTCTGTGTTCAATCTGCACTCTCTGGTCCACTATCACTGGTGGTTTAATAGTTGCGACCGCTTCCTACGCCAGTGCAGAGCCAACTATTTCAGCTAGCATCACCCCTCGACACGGTGAAGAGGACGACCTCTTTATCTTTACGGTAAAGGTTGCAGGGGCTGAACGGCTCAACGCTAAGCCCAAGTTCCTCAACGATCTCGATTTTGATGCTACCCTCCTCGGTCCTCAAACGAGCATCTCTATTGTCAACGGAGTGGTCGATTCTCGCGTATCGTACGTGTATCAACTTACCCCTAAGCGCACGGGGATACTTAAGACTCCCCGCGTTGAGCTCGAACACAACGGCAAAACGCTCGTGGCTCCCGAAATCGAGGTGAGTGTCGACCCAGCCGGAGCAAAAGCGCAGGACCCTGCAAGTGATCCATCAACCACGACCTCCGGCCCCATGTCAGAGAAGCTCTTTATTAAGCAGAGTGTGGCCCCTCAAAAAGTCTACCAGGGTCAACAGGTGATAAACTCCCTCTCACTCTACACGCGCGTTGAACTAGCCGAGTTTAATCTTGAAGATTTCAGCACAGACGGATTCTGGCAGGAGCGCTTTATCGACAACGACAGGTCAACTACTCAGGTCAAAGGGCACGAGTTCGTGCGTTTAGAGCACGCCAAAGCTCTCTATCCCCTCGCCTCTGGAAAGCTCTCGGTCCCTCCGCGCACGGCGCGCGCCAAGGTAGTGGTTCGCACGCAGCGCCAGCTCCCTCCGCTGCTCGATTTTGGGGACAGCCTTTTACATGATTTCTTTCAGAGCGTTCAGCATAAAGAGGTTAAGCTCTCCTCAGAGGCGCTCCATATAGACGTAGAGCCGCTCCCTCCGCCTCCCACTGAACTAGCTGGACTTCTCGGGTCGATCCCATTAGTTGGAGAGACGACTCTTAGGGCGAGTTACTCCTCGGATCCAATCTCAGCGGGTGAAGTAAAGACGGTAGCTATCGAGCTTACAACCACCGGCAATGTGCACCCAATAAAGAGCATAACTCTCTCACCGCCGAGCGGTGTTAAGATATATGAGGAGAATCCTGAGACAACCTCGACACGTAGTGGTTCACACGTGACGATGAAACGCGTCTTTCGCTTTTCGCTTGTGCCTCTGCGGGGTGGTATTGTAACCATCCCAGCGGCGCGCATCGCCTACTTTGACCCCAACCGGAAGCAGTATCTAACCGCGTCGACTTCTGAGATTACATTTGCGGTTAACGGACCGACATCCAACTCGGGCCCCCGAGTTAGCGGTTTACGCGGGGCTGAGAACGGAGCAAGCAACAGCGCTGTGCAAGGCTCACCAGATGCCCTCCCCACTCTCCCTCCGGTACCGGTTGCACCCGACCTTGAATACCGCGAGCCAAGCACCTTACAAAAACTTACAGAGGTTGTGAGCGTTCAACTGGCGCTCCTCATAGCTGCAGCAACTGTAGCTCTTTCGACCCTCGTGGTCTTACTTAGCCGCCGTTTTGGCAGGATCCAGAAGGCCACCGTAACCCCTGCAGTGCTAGACAGGGCGAAGAATAGTGCTGAGCTGGAACGGCTCCTCAGACGCTTTATCTGCGAAAAGATTCCGACTGCCAGAGTCGATGATACCTATGAGCTACTGCGCGCACGGGTGAGAGCTTCTGCGCCTTCAGTTGAACTCGCTCAAGCTACCTGCGCACTCATCGATCAGATCGAGGCAGCGCGGTACGGGGCCGACTCCCAGAGTGACGGTGTCGCTGAACAGAGACTCCGCATGAAGGAGATTATGAAGCATTGGTAGAAGATAATGGCTCATCGACGGAATTAGTGGGTAGAAGCGGGCAGAGCTACGGCATAACCCGCTGATTTTCAGGCTAAAAACGAGGTTCTTACGTGCACCTGCTCGTGCGCGTGAACGTGCATGCTCACGTCCGGAAACGCCAGTTCTACCCACTCGATGCCACGAAGAGCCACATTTTGCAAATCTCTGCTAAGCGTATAGAATAACCGCATGGCTATCGAAGCATCATCCGTAGAAGAAACGTTCAATATCATGCAGCGTAAGCTCTCTAAGCTCGTGCCCGAAGTAGAGCTGCGAATTAAGGCTGAGCTGGTATACGAAATTAACCGCCTCAAGAAAGAACGCGGCGCCATCATCCTCGGGCACAACTACATGGAGGCTGCGCTCTACCACACAGTGCCAGATGTGGTCGGGGACTCACTTGAACTCTCACGCCGTGCAGCACTTACTGACTGCGACCCGATCATTTTCTGTGGTGTTCGCTTCATGGCTGAAACCGCAAAGATCCTCAACCCATCAAAGACAGTACTTCTGCCGGCGCGAGTAGCTGGATGCTCGCTTGCAGAGAGCATCAGCGCTGAGGATGTTCGCAAACTTAAGGCGCAGTTCCCTGGTGTACCGGTTGTCTCCTACATAAACACATACGCTGACGTAAAAGCTGAGTCTGACTACATCTGCACCTCCGGTAATGCAGCGCGCCTCGTTGCATCACTACCAAGTGACACGGTGATATTCCTACCGGATAAATACCTCGCTGCGAATGTAGCCAAAGAGACTGGGAAGAAGATCCTTTACCCAACCCCGACTACTACGCAGCAATCCGGAAAGGTAATGATCGGCTGGCGTGGAGTGTGCGAAGTCCACGAACGGTTTACGGTTGAGGATATTCAGAACGTTCGCAAACAGTTCCCTGAGGTTGAGGTACTCGCTCATCCTGAGTGCAGCCCAGAGGTGGTGGCGGCATCTAATTTCTCGGCCAGTACGTCAAAGATGGTCGACTTTGTTAAGAACTCAACCGCACCTCACTTTTTGCTTATGACTGAGTGCAGCATGGCTGATAACATTATCGCAGAGAATCCTGATAAGGACGTGCTGCGCCTGTGCAGTGTGCGTTGTCCGCACATGAATGAGATAACGCTTGAAGATACCCTCAACGCGTTGCGGAACAATCAACAGGTCATCGACGTCCCAGAGGATATCCGCGTGCGTGCAAAGACGGCGCTCGACCGGATGTTAGCGGTTACCTAACCTACTCACCAGCGCGCTTGTAGTGAGACCCCACCCCATACCGAGTTTCGACTCGCCGTATCGGCTGCTGAGGTGTACGCCAGCGTTGGTTTAACAGACACCCCACCGAGATCGTACTCTGAGGAAATTCCGGACGTAATCTGTACGAGTCCGTCTGCACGATACTGCTCACGACCATTTGTTACGTAACCAAAGCTAGAGAATAGACCTAGATTAAAGGCATCCTCGCCACTCTTTTCAAAGACGTGCGACAGCGTGACGTCGTAGTACTGCTGATTGTACCGGGTGTAATCCTGGAAAACAGTAAAAACCGGATTGAGCATAGTATCGAGCGCAACGGCACCCCACAGTTCAGAGCGTGACTTAAGGGGACTATCAGCGTCAGTTACTAGATAGCTTCTGTGACCAACTGAGAAAGTTGCTCGCGAGTACCTCTGGCTGAACGCAAACGAGCCATCAAACTCAGAGAAAGAGCTGCCTGATGCCGGCAGATGAGCCCAGAGCAGCGTGTCAACACTGCGCGTCTCGCTGATCTGGTACTTAGGCCTTATCTCCGGCTGAAGCGAGACGCCACTAGAGAGCCGCTTACCGCGGAAGATATAGCTTGAGAAGATATCGATTCGGGAATCAACAGACCACGCTGTTGGACCCTTTCTGTCAGTAGAAACCCCATGAGCGGGTTGAACGTCGGCACCGGCTGAGGATAGACCAACGACGTGGCATAAGCAGACCACAAAGAGTAGCTTTACTCCCCCCAGACAACGCGGCAAGAACCCGCGGGACTTACACCGTGCTTGATTAGATCGTACCATTCCCTACAGGTAATCGGTCCAGGTACTTAAAAAGTCAAGGGTATTTCTGAGGCCCCCCACCGACAGATCGCCGGTGGGGGCAGCTTATGATTCTCTACCGACACCCGTGTTCGATGTCTGCAAGCACCTTCTCAGCGTCGAGATACGGCGCAAACTGCGGCTGATCTCGACGTATCGGAAGACCAGACAGCTCAACTAATCTGAGGTCTGCCTTCATAGCAGCTCTGTACTTTGCGCTCTCTTCGTCGATGCCGAGGAGTGAGGTAACGATCGAGTCGAGCCTCATCCACGAGGTCTTAAACAGCGCCTCAATTCCAACCTGTGGCTGACGCGCTCTCTTCTGTTCTGGAGTTTGAATAGTTTCTGAATTGAGAGACATACAACATCCCTGTAAATACTACGGTCATTCATCCTTTTGAGAGGCGAATTCCTCTCACAGGGTGTAAACGTCAACTGTAGGTTTTAGGTAAACGTTTGGGAGCTAAATTGCACGAATAGGGGATTTTTTGCGAAATTATGGGTGCCGTTCCTCGTAACAGAGAGAGCCCCCTGAACTACTACTAAGTAGCTGGAACTCTTACAGCCACGTAGAGATAGTGCGCGCTCATTTCCCTAAAACGTATACTGCCGCTGGGGGCCGCGCTAGCTAACCCGATGGAGGGAGAAAACAAAGCAGAAGTTTGCTTAGGCCCCTTCAGTAAAGAGGCTAAACCCACTATCATGAGCGAGGTAACTACCAGTAGAATAGTCCTTATGCGTGTTGTTTGTGTACATCTTCCCCGCCGCGGCCCAAGTGATGTCGCTGGATATCTCGATACAATGTGGGAGGTGTTCCCGGCTAAGCTATTCATGCACCAACTAGACGACATCTGCGAGACAATATGGGAACCGTTTTCGATGGAACTCTACTCGACCAGTGGCACCGTATACGTGTGCTTTGCAGGCTCGCATGAGATAATAGAATTTCTCATAACTGGTCTCTATTCTTGGATGCCCGATTGTGAGGTTCATGACGTCGAAGACTACGCCTCTACCTTAGACCACAACACCGTCGCTGTTTCGTGTGACATGCGGCTATGGCGTTCGGACATCTATCCGCTTTTGAGCTATAAAAACATCATTAACGAATCGCTACAGCCAATTTTGGGCGGCCTTAGTCAGCTTCCGCAAACAGACACACTGCTGATTCAGCTTATAGTTAGACCTCTTCGGGACGGCCCCCGCTTACACCTAACACTCGCTGGAAAGCGCGCGCTCGATAAGGCAGTAAACCTTTTTCGTACCCGAACGTGGTTGAAGCAGGGACTACCGGTCAATAACATCCAGAAAGCGAAAGAGAAGTGCACTCAACACATGCTTCTCGCCAACTACCGCATATCAGCCTACACACACCTGTCGCCGAAGGCTTCTGCTCGCGAACGCAACGAGACTTCTACTCGACTGACCGGACACCTACGTACGATGTCCGACATCGCTAAGATGTACAATACAGTCGACGAAAACCGACTATTTCCAGGGAAGACATTTTCTGGACCTACAGCCGTAAAGCGCATCATGGAGCGGCGTTTTGATAGGCCGTACCGATTAAGCACTCTCGAGGCCGCAACGATACTACATCCGCCTACGCTCGCCGTACTACCAAATACGGCACAGGTTCTATCAAAAAAAGCCCCTGCGCCTCCGCTGCTGCCTGTAGATACTGAGGATAAGCAGACATCCTTCTTTGGGCTTGCTAACTTCCGCGATGTATCAGTTCCCTTCGGCATTAAGCGCTTCGATCGACGTCGCCAGCTCTACCCCGTTGGGAAATCTGGTAGCGGAAAATCCTGCATGATGCAGCTTCTAGTACAGAACGACATCAACAACGGGTTTGGATGTGCTGTTCTCGACCCACATGGCGACCTTATTGACGACATTTTGAGACTCGTCCCCCAACACCGCACGAAGGACGTGGTTATCTTTGACCCATCGGATACTAATTTTCCTCCGAGCTTTAATCCGATGCTGTCGTTTAAGCCCGAGCTCAACACTCGTGTGGCGCTCAGCTTCCTTGATTCGTTCAAACGCGTGTTCGGATCAGACTGGTCGGAGAAGATGGACCACGTGTTGCGTTATGCGATGCTCGGCCTGCTAGCGGTTCCAGGGTCAAATATCCTCTCCCTGCGGAGGATGCTTACCGATGATGATTTCCGCACCGATATCGTGCGACGAGCAACAGATGAATCTGTAAAGCGGTTCTGGTTGCGAGAGTTTGTAAATCGTCGGCGTGAATTCGAAGAGGGCCCTATCTCACGCCT